>JAIPEI010000293.1 GCA_021737245.1 Deltaproteobacteria bacterium
CGCTCGAGGTCTTTCGCGCCCTGCAGCTCTTTGACGTCTATCACTCGTTCTGGTTCCGCATTTTGATCTCCACCCTCGCCCTGAACCTGATCGTGTGCAGCCTGGACCGCCTGCCGGCCACACTGCGGGTTTTCCGCTCCGTGCCGAAACCGGACAGGAAGAAGCCGTTCGAGGACGCGCTCTCCGATCACCGTTTTCACACCGGTCGTCCCCCGGCCGAGCCCGCCCATATCGCGGAGCGGCTGTTTCGAAAAAGCCACAGGAAGACAACCCGGAAAGAGAGTCAATCCGGGGTCTTCCTGCATGGAGAACGCGGGCGCTTCTCTCTATTTGCGGTCTATCTCGTCCACCTGAGCGTTCTGCTCATCCTGGCGGGTTCCATTGTGGGCTCGCTCCTGGGTTTCGAGGCCTTCGTCAACATCCCCGAGGGCGAAAGCGTGGACACGGTTCACCTGCGGGACTCCCGATCGCCGAAGCCGCTCGGGTTCCGCATCGAGTGTGTCGATTTCGATGTCTCGTTCTACGAAAACGGCACCCCCAAGGAGTTCCGCTCGGAGCTTCGCTTCGTCGGCGGCGAGAACACGGAGGAGACCACCCTTCGGGTCAACCACCCCTTCACCTTTCAAGGGATCCGCTTCTACCAGGCAAGCTACGGTTCGATTCCCGGAAAAGCGGTGGACCTCCTGGTTCGACAGGGGAAGCCGCCGGGGGCGGAGACCGGCGTAAAAGCAAACCTTGGGGAGAGATACCCCTTGCCCGGAGGCGAAGGACATTTCGTGGTCGAGGACATTCGGGATGATTTCATGCGCATGGGCATGGGCCCGGCGGTTCGCATCGCAGTCCACCCGGCCGATGGGGAGGGCCTCGAGTTCTGGGTGTTCCTTCACCCGGAACGGGTGGCTTCGCGGTTTTCCGAGAGCTTCAAGACGTTCCCCAAGCTCAACCCGTCGGCCTTCGAGCCTTACACATTCCTGCTCGAGGACGTTGAAAACCGCTACTACACAGGCTTACAGGTCAATCGGGACCCGGGTGTGCCTTTCGTCTGGGCCGGTTTCTTCCTCATTGTGGCCGGTCTCTTTGCGGCCTTTTTCATGTCCCACCGCAGGGTGTGGATCCGTATCGAGGACTCCGGTGACGGCGCTGTTGTGCGTATGGCCGGGAGGACGAACAAAAACGCCGTGGGGGCTGAGCGCGAGATGACCCAGCTCACATCAAGGCTTCGAGAGCACCTCGGTGCCCGGGGACGGACAGTATGATCAACACCGTAATACTCGGCTACGTCACATTCGGCTACTTCGCCGCCTTTCTGGCCTACCTCTGCATGATGGTCATGGACCGCCACATTCTCGGCCGGGTCGCCACGGTGGTCACCCTGGCGACACTCGGAACCCACACCTTCGCGATCATCCTGCGCTGGGTCGAATCCTATCAGCTCGGCATCGGTCACGCACCCATGTCCAACCTCTACGAGTCTCTGATTTTCTTCGCGTGGACCATCGTCCTCCTCTACATGCTGATCGAATGGCGGACGCGGAACCGCAGCATCGGCGCATTCGCAACGCCACTGGCCTTTCTCGCCATGGCCTACGCCTCCTACTCGCCCAACATATCCGAACGCATTCAACCTCTCGTGCCCGCGCTCAAGAGCAACTGGCTCATCGCTCACGTGATCACCTGCTTTTTCGGGTACGCGGCCTTCGGCATCGCGTTCGGATTGAGTATCATGTATTTGCTGAAACACCGGCAACCCGCTGAAGGAAAGAGCACATTCCTGCGGCTGATTCCCCGCCCGCACCTCCTCGATGAGCTCAACTACCAGATGATTCTCATCGGATTCCTCCTCCTGACTCTGGGCATCATCACCGGATCCGTCTGGGCGCACTCGGCGTGGGGCAGCTACTGGAGCTGGGATCCGAAGGAGACGTGGTCTCTCATCACCTGGCTCGTGTATGCCGCTCTTCTCCACTCCCGGCTCATTCGCGGCTGGCACGGAAAACGAATCGCAGTGCTTTCGATCATCGGTTTCGCCTGTGTCCTGTTCACCTACTTCGGGGTGAACTACCTGGCCGGACTTCACAGCTACGCCAAGGCATAATGCCGGCTTCAACGGCCGGCTGAGAGCCGGCAGCCCAAGGCAAACCCAAACGCCGGACCCGACCGGCGTCGCCGGGCGGACGGGACCCCGTAGAGATCCCGGATCCCGTCCCTTTACAAGCCCAGGGCCAACTGGTAGGTTTTGTGGGTTCCGATGCCGATGATTTCGAAAACGTCTCCCCCGCCCCCGGCAACCGGGGGTCGTCCAACCCAAACGGGAACGCCGTGGAAAAAGTTGCACAGAGCAGCGAAAACCTTCTCGAATCCCGCCTGAAAGAGGCCAAGGTCTACAGCTCCATGGGACTCTTCGAGGAGTCCCGGGACGTGTACACGCGCATTCTGGTGGAGTTCCCCGACATCCCTTCCCACAGCAGGGCCCGCATACAGGAACAGATCGATCAAATCGAAGCCGAGATCGCCGAGCGAAACGGCGATGACTCCGAGGCGAGCCTGTCCACCGAGGAGCTCTCCTTCATTCGCCGGGAGTTCTCGGACGGCGAGGACGCGGAGGACGTTCTCGGCCGGGGCAAGGCGTTCATGGAAACCGGCCAGAACAGTGAAGCCCTCGAGGAGTTTCGGAAGCTCCTGGGGATCGACTTTCCCGTGGATCGGCTTCTCGGGACCCTGGTGGAATGCGTTCTTCGTCTCTGCGGCCCGGAGGAGGCGCCGGCTCGACTGGAGAAGCTGCTCACCGAGTCGTCGCTCGGCAAACGTGAAAGGGCCCGGCTCAAGTTCAAGCTGGGGGTGGAGCTGGAAAATCGGGGCCGTCTCCAGGCCGCCATCGACCTTTACCGGGCGGCGAGGGGCATCATTCCTGAAGATCTCAACATGCGTTCCGCCCTGGACGCCAAGATCGCGGGCCTCTCGACGGGCTCACGCTACGCCTACCTCCTGAACCAGGGGTGGATCTCGCAGCAGGACCTTGCGGAGGCCGAAGCCCGGGCCAAAAAAGCAGGATCGAGCGTCGAAGCCGTGCTCATGGACGTCTTCGGCATTGGAAAGGAAGAGATAGGACGGTCCTTGTCGGTGTACTATGGACTCCCCTTCAGGACGTACGATCCCAACACCACGGTCCCCATTGATCTCTTCACCCGGCTCGATCGCGCCTCGCTGAGCCTGGAGGCCTGGGTCCCCATCAGCACCTACGAACGGGAAGCCGACGTCCTGATGGAAGCCCCGGACGACGACGACAGGATCCGGCGAATCCAGGAGCTGCTGAACATGGACTCGCTGACGCTGGCCGTCGGCGTTCGGGAAGACATCCAGGCCTATATAGACCGGTTCTTCCAGGCCGTGGATCTCGCCGAGAAGGCGGCCCAGGTGAGGGAGGCCACGCCGGCCGGGGATCGGAAGACGCGAAAGGAAAGACGGTATGTCCCCAGCATCCCCGATTTTTCCTACGTGGAGTTTTGCATGGAAGGGGATCGGCAAGAGGCCCTGATCCGTCATCTCGAGGTGCTGAACGTATCGGAGCACGGCATCGGGCTTCTCCTGCGCAAGGAGGATGAAGACCTCGCGGACACCCTGCAACCGGGTTCGCTGATTCCCGACATGACGTTTTACGCCACATGGACCCTGATCCGGGCGGACGCCACGGTTCGCCACATCACCCCGATTACGACCGGTCAGCACAAGGGCCATTACCTTTTGGGCGTGCAATCGAAAGAGATCATCGAGAGCTCCAAGGTGCCCTATTGAGGCCGGCCCCGCCGCCCCGCAAACCGAACAGCAGAGGGATTTCCCATGGCGACCCGATCCAGACGGATGGAAACCAAGCTGATCCACGAGGGCGAACCGAGCCCCCGAATCGAGGGTGCGGTCAGCATCCCGATCTTTCAATCCTCGACCTTCGAGTACGCGGGGCAGGACAGCTATCATGACCTCCGCTACATTCGGCTCAACAACACACCGAACCATGCGGCGCTCCACCGGAAGCTGGCGGCCCTCGAGAACGGAGAAGCGGCCCTGGTCACCGCGAGCGGAATGGCCGCCATTTCAACGGTCCTCCTGACGCTCCTCTCCCCGGGCGACCACCTCCTGGCCCAGGACTGCCTTTACGGAGGCACGCACGATCTGCTCAAAGGGGATCTGGCCGGTCTGGGCATGGAGTTCAGCGTGCTGGACGGAACGGCTCCCCGGACCTGGGAAGCCGCCCTCAGGCCGGAGACCCGCGTGCTGTACATGGAGACCGTCACGAATCCACTCCTTCAGGTCGCGGACCTGGAGGCTGCGGCCGCCTTCGCCCGGGAGCACGGGCTGGTCTCCGTGATCGACAACACCTTTGCGAGCCCCGTCAACTTCCGCCCGCTGGACTGGGGATTCGATCTCTCCATCCACAGCTGCACCAAGTACCTGAACGGGCACTCGGACATCGTGGCCGGGGCTGTGATCGGCAAGGCGGACGCCATCGAAAGGATCACCCACAAGCTGAACCACCTTGGGGGCTCGCTGGATCCCCACGCCTGTTTCCTGCTTCATCGGGGCCTCAAGACCCTCTCCGTTCGTCTCCGGCACCAGAACGAAAGCGCACTGGCCGTCGCAGGCTATCTGCAGAAGCACCCCGGCGTCAGGCGCGTTCACTACCCCGGGCTGGAGAGCCACCCGGACCACGCCAGGGCCCGCCGCCTCCTGGACGGATTCGGGGGCATGCTGAGCTTCGAGATCGAGGGCGGTGTGGAGCAGGCGGACGCCTTCATCGAAAACACCACGCTTCCCATCAGCGCGCCCAGCCTCGGCGGCGTGGAGACCCTGATCACCCGGCCCGCCACCACCTCCCATGCCGGGCTGTCTCCAAAGGACCGGGAGGCCATGGGCATCTCGGACTCCCTCATCCGCCTCTCGGTCGGGCTGGAGCATCCGGATGATCTGATCGAAGATTTCGAGCAGGCCCTGAGCAGGGGACGTTCTTAAATAATTCAATAACTCTGCGTGCATCCCCAGGGAAGATAACCCTCATTGCTCAATACCCTGGTCGCCGAGACATGGCATGAGTT
>JAIPEI010000294.1 GCA_021737245.1 Deltaproteobacteria bacterium
TGGGTGAACGGGAACCCCTCTACCCGTTCACCCCGGCCGAGCTGGAAGAGCTGGCCTCCCTCCGAACGCGGGACGTGCTAGACAGCTGCCGGGTCCACCGGGAGCGGGCTGTGCGGGAACAGGCGCTGCCGGAGCCGGCGTTCGAGGCCCGGCCTGCGCCCCGAGCCGCCCGCGGGGAAGTGCAGCAGCTTCAGCAGGCGTGGAACGATCACGTGAGGAACAGGGACTTCCAAACGCCCGAGGACGACCTGTCCCGGGTCCGGCTACTGGGAGAAGCGCTGGAGAAGAGCGGGGAGGAGCTGGAGCCGCCTCTCGGCGTGAGCACCGCCTGCGAAGGTACGACCATCGACGTGCAGTGCGGCTCCAGGAGGTTGTGGGTGGGGATGTGCAACAAGTCGGCCCGCGGCGGCGCCCTGGCCCGCCAGCTGAAGCAGGTGGCGGACAGCGCCGGGGGACGGCGGATCGTCCTGGTCCGAACGACGGACTGGCCCGGCAATCCCAGGACCAAGATCTGCCGGTACCTGGGGTTGCTGCTCTCGAAGGGGGCACGACGGGCCGTGATCGAGGAGTCCGACTGGCGCACCATGATGGCCTATCCCGAGTTCGAGAGAATCCATGGTGAAAAGCCGGAGTTCGAGGCGTGGCGGCGGGCGGATCGGCCGCTCACCACGCTTCCGGGGATGCGTGCGGTTCTCGATCTTTCCGAGCGTACGACCACCCGGGCCGAGCCGGAAGGGGATCCAGCCGGGGGGTCCCCCGCGGCGCCGGCCGCCCCGAAGGTGCCGGCGAAGACCAAAGCCCCTGAGGCGCCGCCTTCCGGGGTGCTGGCCCTCGGGCGAACCATGGGCCGCGTGGCCCGGACCGTGGAAATGCCGTCCGGAGAGTTGATCCGTCACGCGGCTTTTATCAGAGGCACCGGGAGCGGCAAATCTACGGCCGCCATGGTGTTGGTGGAGCAACTCCTGCTGTCCGGTATCCCGGCCCTCCTGATCGACCGCAAGGGCGATTTGTGCTGCTATGCCGACAAGGAGCTGTGGGAGCAGCCCGCGCCGACCGAGACGGCGGAGGAACGCCGGGCCAAGCTGAAGGAAAGGGTGGACATCTCCCTTTACACCCCGGGCGATCCGAGGGGGCGGGGCCTGTCCATCACCATTGTACCGGAGGGCGTGTCCGAGCTGTCGTCCATCGAGCGGGAGCAGATCACCGGATTTGCAGCCACGTCGCTTTGCCAGATGATGGGGTATAACCTGGGGACCGCAAGACCCAAGTCCCTGCACGCGATCCTCAAGTGCGCCATCGACGTGCTGTCCAAGCTGGTGCCGGCAGAGCAGGTGACCCTCGAGGAGCTGGTGAGGATGCTGGACGAACAGGACCCGGTGCTCCTCAATGCGGTCGGGAAGCTCGACGTGAAGCTCTTCGACAAGCTCGTAAACGACCTGGAAACCCTTCGGCTGGGCAAAGGGAGGCTGCTTGAATCCGATGCCGAGCGACTGAACATCGAGCGGCTCATGGGACTGGGCGAGCATGGTCGTCCGGGGCGTACTCGCCTGTCGATCATCAGCACCAAGTTTCTCGGGGACGAACAGGATGCGCTGTTCTGGGTTGCACAGTTCCTTATCGAGCTGGGTCGGTGGACGAGCCGGAACCCCAGGAAGGATCTCCAGGCCGTGATCTTGTTCGACGAGGCGGACCTGTACTTGCCGGCCACGAAGAAGCCCGCCACCAAGGAACCCATGGAGAACCTGCTTAGACGGGCGCGCTCGGCGGGCTTGGGCATCCTGCTGGCCTCACAGAACCCGGGAGACTTCGACTACAGGTGCCGGGACAACATCCGCACCTGGCTTCTGGGGCTGATCAAGGAGGAGCAGTCGCTCCGCAAGATGCGTCCCATGCTCAAGGAGTTCCGCGAGGACGTCACCGCGCGGCTTCCCGGCCAGTCGATCGGGGAGTTCCACCTGGTGCGTGAAGGCCGGGTCGAGCGCGTGAAGGCGGACCGGTCGGCCGTGGACCTGCGTCAGCTTCCCGAGGAGCGGATCCTGGCCCTGGCCCGAAACACACCTGCGCCTGGCTCATCAACCGGGAAAAGATCCGTGCACTTGAGCTCGAACCCGGCAGGGAACGTATCGCCGAGCCGGTGAACCGGCTGCGCTCGGATGTCCGGGCAAAGCGCGGTGGCAGGACGAAGCCGCTCCTGCTCATCGTTCCGGCTCCGGAACCGCCGGCGAAGCCCAGCGGCCGGGAGCCCTACCCCCTACGTCCCCTGGTCGAAGAGGTCTTGGACGGCCCGGCGGAGCTGATGGAGGAGCTCCAGCCCCGGTTCGTAAAGCTCGGGGCCTTCGGAGAGCCGCTGCACGATGGATCGGTAGTACCAGGCCTGGTCGTCCCTGCCCCGCGAGAAGCGATCCCACAGGGCATCGCCCTGCTCCTCGTAATCCACGGCCAGGGAGAGCGCGTTGTCCAGCTTGTCCGCACAGATGACCACGCGCACCGCCCAGGGAGCGTTCTTGAGCACCTTGAGGGTGTGGCGCTTTCGTGTCTCCCAGGGGACGGACTTGTGGGGCTCGCTGCACCCGGCCACGATGGAGGCCACCTCGCCCCCGAACTGATCGTGGAGCTCCCCGAGGGTCAGGCTCGTGTCCTCCAGGGTGTCGTGCAGCAGGCCGGCCGCGACGACCCCGTCTCCGCACCCGGCCTCGACGAGAAGGTGGGCCACGGCAACCGGATGGAGGATGTAGGGCCGGCCCGAGCCTTTTTGGGTCTGGCCCCGGTGGGCGGCCGCGGCCACGGCCAGGGCCTTGCGCACCAGGGGGGACCGGGCCGCGAGGCTGATCGGTTCCTCGAGCGCGTCCCGGACCACGGCCTCCTCCTCCGGGGCGAGGTCCAGCGTGAGGCCCGGGGGAAGGAGCCCGGTCAGCGCCTCCAGCCCGCCGCCGGGCGGCTGATTGCTGTTTTGTTTGTCCGCTGCGATGGCGTTCTCCTGAACTGCAGGGGATTCGTCACCGGCCGGGACCATGCGTCCGTTCCATTCAGAACCAGAGCCCGCCCACGTGCCACCTGGGGCTTCGCTCCACCCGCTGCATGTGCTCCGGCATGCCGGTCGCCCGGGAGCGCAGCGCGTCGGCAAGGGGCCGCCTGGACCGGGCTTGAGTGTCGAGCTCGCGCAGGCGCCGAACACGCTCCCCGGTCTCCGGGTGGGTGCGCAGGAGAGATGGATGCGGGTCGCGGCGACCGGGGAGGAAAAGACGCTCGAGGAAACCGCTCTGGCGGCGCTCCATGCGTTCCAGCGCCGAGGCCAGGCCTTCGGGGTCGCCCGTGATCCCGGCCGCGTCCAGGTCCGCGTCGAACTCGCGGGTGCGGGAGAGGGCGAGCTGGAGAAGAAGGTTCAGGAAGGGGGCGAGAATCAGGACCAGGATGGGGAACCAGGGGATTCGGTGACCGGAGACGAGAAGCAGGGGGAGATTGAGGATCAGCAGGATCTGCCCGGCCAGGGAGAACATGGAGGTCACACGGCTCACCACGTCCGAGAGGTTCATGATCCACAGGTCCCGGTTCCGCAGGTGGCTCACCTCGTGGGCCAGAATGGCCGCGATCCGGCGCATGTCGAACGATCTCAGCAGCCCGTCGGTGAGCGCAACGATCGCCTCCTTGCGGTTCCCCATGCTGAAGGCGTTCAGCATGCTCGAGGGCACGTAGTAGAGCTCGGGCGCGACGGGGAGGTCCGCGCGGCTGCGAATCTCCTCAAGAGCCCGGTAGAGCCCGGGTACCTCCTCCCGGAGGAGCGGCCGGGCGCCGTACATGCGCAGGACCAGCCGGGGGGAGATCCTCGGGGTGAGCAGGAAGAGCACGGCCCCCATGAGGAGCATCCACTGGAGGCCCGCATCGCCGGCAAAGGCCCATCCCAGGAGACCCATGAGAAAGAGCATGCCGCCGAGGAGGAGAACCGAGTGGAGGAGATTGAGCAGCTTGTGACGCGTCAAGTCATTCTCCTGGATTCCAACATGCTGATATCATTCCTTAAGCATTAACTTAAAAAATAACTTCGATCCCTGGTTTGTCAAGCGGCGGGATCCCGCCGGGATCCTGCTCGAAGATCGCGAGGTCCGGATAGCCCCGGCCGCCATACCGGGTCGGACAGCCTGAGATGCCTTCCGGGGATCGGCTGTAGCCGGGGGGCGTACATGAGATGAGCCGGTGGAACGCGGTTCAACTCCGAGGCCGGTGAAGCCCTTTCCCGCAGGTTCTCACGGAGTGGCGCTTACCGGATCTCCCGGTCTTTGAGGGCAATGCAGACCAGGTGCTGCCCCAGCAGATTGAGGATCGGTATCTGCTCCAGCCTGGAGACCACGGGATCGAGGCATCGCGCCATGCGTTCGGGAGTTCTCCCTGCCAGGCGGGCTGCCCATGGCAGGAGCGGGATTTCCACCTCGAAGCTTCCCAGGTAAACTGTATCGAAACCGTTTTCCGACAGCATGCCCGCCAGTTCCTGGCGGGAGAAATGGAAGTGTATGCCGTACTGCCGGGCGGGGTTCTTTCGGTCGTACTCCCGACGCTCGTGCAGGTGATGGTATGGCGGGAGCACCTCGTCCCAGACCAGGCTCAACAGCTTTTCCAGGACCCGGAACGGGTTCAGGGTATAGGCAAGATCGTGCCGGCTGGGGGTTGTGAGAATGAGAGTCCCTCCGGGTGCCAGGAGGGTATTGGCGGCCGCCAGCCCTTCCCGGGGCTTGACGAGATGCTCCAGGACCTCTGTCATGAGGATGCAATCAAAGCAGCCCGGCCGAAAGGGCGGCCGCGTGACATCAGCGGCTGCAAATGCCGGGAAGTCGCCTCGATCACTCCGATGCCGTGATGCGGCCAGAAGCAGCTTGTTCCGGTCGAGGTCGATGCCGACGGTGGGCACGTGCAGCTCACGTTGAAGGTGCCCTGTGTGCAAGCCGAAACCGCATCCCATGTCCAGGGCCTTGCGGGCGTTCTGCGCATGCAGACCAAGGAGACGCCGAACCCGCTCATAGCGGAGACGGTAAAAGTAGCGTTCCAAAGGGGGGCGTGAAAGCGCCCGGGCCTCCGGAGTTCGA
>JAIPEI010000295.1 GCA_021737245.1 Deltaproteobacteria bacterium
ACTCATCCTTCACTATCCGGAGCAGGACCCGGTCCGTGAGGTCGTTTGCCTTTTCGAGGATCGTCTTCTCGTTTTCATAAGCTATGCCCAGGGCCTTCTGGGACTCGATTCCCTGGATGAGCTCGGTCTTCATCTGAAAGACGGCCATGGCCAGGTCCTGCAGATCCACGTCGCTCTCCCTGCTGAGGCTCCTTTCGATCTCCTCGCCGATCAGGTCCAGCTGGTGTGCCAGCACCGTCCCCGGCTGCGCAGCGAACCGCCCGCCACCGCCGGCATCGGTGAGGCCTGTTCCCCCCGTTCCTTCCTCAGCGGCAGGAACCCCGGCGGCCCCTCGGCTCCCCCTTCCTGCCTGTGGCTTGGTGGTGGACACCGCACCTCCCTGCCCGGATCCATCTCCCGGTTCCTGCTCGGGCCCTGTGCCGTGGCCGTCGCCCGGTCCGGTCCCGGGACCCTGTCCCGGCCCTGCGCCCGGACCGTCCCCTGATCCTTCCTCGAACGCGGAGCCGGTTTTCGCTGCTCGCACCGAGGCCGGACCGGTCGTGGCCGCTGCTGAATACGTCCCCGGCCCGGTCTTGCCGCCTTGGTCCGCGCTTTCCTCCACACCCCGTCCGGGACCGGTCTCTGCGCCTCCTGCCGCCTTGACTGCGGCCAGGTCATGGTCGATCAGGCTTCTGGAGACATCCGAGGGGTTCATCATGAGGTTCCGGACGGACAGGGTCTTTTCGAACTCCTCGGTGAGCACGTTTTCGAGGAGGGCGTCCAGAAACATCTTCTTGGACTTGCGCTCCGCTTCAGAGGACATCTCAGGGGTCATCTTCTTGAGCGCTTCCCGGGAGACCACCTCGTCGTCGCTCGTGACCTTCTGGTAGTACACGTGGTTGATGCGAAGGTGCCGAATGCCCTTTTGCTCGATCGCCTTGATCATGACGTCCGCGCTGGGGTACTGGTGAACCGACGTGAACACCTCCATGAACAAGCGGAGCTCGTTTTTCCGCAGCCCTTGGTAAAAGGATACCGACTGGATCCCGGCCTTCTTGAAGTGGGTGACCAGGCGGCCGACATTGATGCGGGGATCGAGGGGTTCCTCATCAATAAAGAATCGCTCCCGGCTCAGGATGAACACGAGCGGCGACATCTGGTTGACCAGGTCTTCGGCCACGGCGAAGAAGGACTCCAGGGCATCCTTGAAGTAGGGATGATCCGGTTGGTACATGGTCGCTCGGTTCATCAAGAGGGACAAGGACCGTCCGAACTGAGCCAGCTGGTGTTTGAAACGTTTTGATTCCTTCACTGTGCTCCCCTAAATGTCCCCACGAAACATGCGGTCCCGATAGTCCTTGAGGTGGTTGATGAACTCCCGGCAGCCGGCGAACCGGTCGTCGGGACGGAACGCGGCCGCCTTCATCACGATCGCATCCAGTTCCTCGTCCACGGACGGATTGAGTCGCGAGGGGCGGTTCTGGAAGTAGTCGTCCTTCATCTCCAGCTTCTTCTTCATCAGCTCCCTCTTGGATTCATGGGGGGGGAGCGGAAGCCGGGAAACGAGCATTTCGAAGAGAAGCACACCTGTCGCATAAACATCGGCTCGTCCGTCCAGGTCGATGGTCACGATCTGCTCCGGGGCCATGTAGATGGGCGTACCCTGGATTGCCCGGGACCTCGAGCCCAGATCACGGGTGAGGTTGGCGATGCCGAAATCCGTGATCAGGGGACGGCCGGATTCCTTTTCGATGAGGATATTTGCGGGCTTGACATCCCGATGAACAATGTCCTGGCGGTGAGCATGGTCCAGGGCGTCGAGCACCCGGAGCACGATGTCCAGGGTCATATCGAGGGGAAGAAACCGTTTCGAAGGGATCACATGACGCCGGACCCGGGCGATGTGATAGGACAAGGGACGACCCTGGATGAGCTGCATGGTGAAAAAAAGAAAATCGTTTGTTTCTCCCACCTCGTAAATGGGAACGATGTTGGGGTGAGACAATATGGCGGAGGTTTCCGCCTCCTGGCGGAAGCCCGCAGCCGCCTCGGGCGTCATCTGCGACTTGGGAAGGATCTTGACCGCGATCTGCCGTTTCAATGTTCGCTGGAAGGCCACGAACAACACGGCCATGCCCCCCCGGGCGAGCTCCCGAAGGAGGGTGGACGTACCGACCTCCAATCCGACGAGGTGGTCGAAGTCGGCTTTGAGGATGGTTTTGCTTTCCTGATTCATGTCGATGGGCCTTAGGCGCTGATTTCATGTTAGGAAGCCGTTGGGCACGTGTCAATCGGAAAACCCGAAAGCGCACCCCGTTGCAGAAGATTTGACAGTGCTTTGGCAACATTCGTTCGATCATCGAAGCAACGGACGATCATCCGGAAGAATCATGGCGGAAGATCAAATGGATTTCAACAGACGATTGTGGGGAGAGGCCTCCACGACCTCGCCGAAGCCTTGGAGGCACCGGGACAGCCGCTCCAGCTCCTCGGTCCGTGCAATCGGAATGGCTTCATTTCCCAGGTGGTCCAGGGCGTCCAGGACCGCCTTGATGGTCAAAGCGTCCGGGTCGCGGCCGGGCTGGTAGCCTGTCTCCTGGTTTCCTTCCGCGCGGGACTCCGTCAGGACCCCCGCGTCCAGGAGCTCGTAGAGCAGCTGGTTGACCAGGCGAATGGGGATTTCCAGATGCTGGGAGATCCGGAGTGCGGACCAGGGCGGCAGGCCCTTCGAGAAGTTGTGGACCAGCAGGTGAACGATCCTCAGGGAGATCAGGCGCTTGAAGGCTCGGCTCGCTGTGAGGCAGTCCTTTTCGAACTCATAGGTGTCCACGTTCTGGTGGGCGAAGGAGATCTCGGCCCCGAACAGCACGATGCCCCAGCTTACCTGGAGCCAGATGAAAAACAGGGGCAGGGCGGCGAAGCTCCCGTAGATCGCGTTGTACCGGGTCATGTTGAACTGGAAGAAGATGTACACCCACTGGAAGAGGTGGTAGGCCGTGCCCGCGATGATTCCGGCCAGAAGGCCGGAGGTGAAACGCACCTGGTTGTTGGGCATGAACATGTAGACGAAGGTGAAGAGGACCCACATGACGCAGTAGGGAAGGAAGTTCAGCAATATGGTGATCAGCGGAGCCACGGGCCCGAGCAGGGAGATCCTGTCCACCACGAACTGCACGCCGCTCGCGATCACAACGGTGGCGGCGCTCGACATGAGGAAAAGCACGGGACAGATGAGCATCATGGACAGGTAGTCCGTGATCTTCCTTCCCAGGGGGCGCGATTTCTTGACGCCCCAGATGTCGTTGAAGGCGCTCTCGATGTGGGAGAGGATCTTGATGATCGTATAGAAGAGGACCACGACGCCGATGCCGGCCACCAGCCCCCCTTTCACGTTGTCCAGGAGCGCATGGGAGAACTCGATGATGCGCAGGGCGACCGCCTCCTGCCCGGAGAGTCGTTCGAGCAGGATTTCCCTGAGGTTTTTCTCGAATCCGAATCCCTTGGCGATGCCGAAGATCATGGCCAGCACGGGCACCACGGAGAGCAGGGAGTAAAAGGTCAGGGAGGAGGCCCTCAGCTGGACGCGGTCCTCCGCGACGCCTCGAAAGGTGAGCAGGACGATGCGGAGGAAGCGGATGAAAAAGGCCTTGAGCCGGGGCAGGTCCTTTCTTCGGATCCTCCAGATGTCCGTAGAGAGAAAACCGATTGTCCAAGTGGCGCGCCGGCGGAGGTCTTGGATGGTGGGACGCTTTTCTGCCATCACGATTCCCGGTGGGGCGGGTGAGTGGCCGATGCGACGGATCCTGCGGACGAGATCATACACGTCTTATACTCCGCGTACACGATCCGGTCAAGACAAACAGGGTTCGGGTTCCGGTTCGGGGTTCCGGTTGACAAGACGGTTCGACCGCCCCTATCCTGACACGGTACGGAAAACATCAACCGTAAACCCATTGACGGGCGGTACGCATGGGGAACGAGTCGCACTACGAAAGGCTGGAGCGGATGTATGTCGCCCCGTCTCCCAGGGAGAGATGCGGGCCGTGGGGACCGTCGCCCACAGCTCGGCGACCCTGATGGCGGGCGAGTCCAGGGTGGTTGATTTCAAAGGACGCGAGGGGGGGCGGGGTGCGTATGAAGGTCGACATTCAGCTCTTTGCCTCTCTCGGGCGGTACGCGCCTTCGGGGAAAGGGGACGCCTCCCATGCGGTGACCCTGGAGCAAGGGGCCACGGTGGGAGCCCTCCTGGATCGGCTCGGCGTCCCGGCCGGGGTGGTCAAGCTCGTCTTCGTCAACGGCGTTCACGCGACCGGGGAGACGGTCCTCCACGACGGCGACAGGGTGGGGGTGTTTCCGCCTGTGGCCGGCGGCTGAGCGTTTCCGTCGAGCGGCTCGCTTCCTGGACGGAGCGCTGCGTCCCTGAACACCCTATGCGCCGGTGTCCGATGAACCCCGGCGCTTTTCGCCGCCAACCGATTTGTGCAGGCTCGAGGAGACGGCGGGTTGCCGGGCATCGTCCCTTGTTCGGAGGGAGAAGAGGACGCGGGTCTCCGGGGACCAGGAGACCCGGGGCAGGTCCTCGGGGGGAAGGGTCTTCCCGTCCAGGTCCGCGGCATGGATCGCGTCGATCAGGCGGGAGCCGCCTTTCCGGATTCGAGTTTCCAGACGGTCCCAGGAAACAACGACCCCCTTTTGAAGCAGGGGCGCAGCCAGCTCCTTGAGGAGCACGTTGAACACCCTGATGGTGATTCTTCCACGGCCCTGATTACAGGCTGCGGGAGGTTCGGTGTGGGTGATGCCGCCGCGCAGGGAGGCATAGGCCCCGCCCTTGCGGAGGGTGGCGCCGAGCAGGCCCGGCAGAGCGGCTGAAAGGGCCAGGACCGAGCCGTTTCGGACCGTGGCGCGGTCGAGCCGGTCCACGGGCTTTCCATCCAGGAATGCGGTCTGGATGCGGCCGTCCACGTAGCCGGGGTCGAGGCCGAGCTGCCCGCTCAGGAGCTCATGCACGGAACAGCCCACCTCGACCGGGAGCTCCACCCCATCCTGGAGCAGCGGGATGAACAGGACCAGTGCACTCGGTTCCG
>JAIPEI010000296.1 GCA_021737245.1 Deltaproteobacteria bacterium
GACCGGCATCAGCGACGCCCGCGGCCTTCGGGAGGCCATGGACCGTTTCGCCCGCCTGGACGGCTATGGGGGCACCCTGGTGGAGGAGAGTGTCCAGGGCCTGGAGCTGGTCGCCGGGGCCAAGGTGGACGAGCAGTTCGGCCCCGTGATTCTGCTCGGGATCGGGGGGACGGGCGTGGAGATCTACCAGGACACGGTCATCCGCATGGCGCCTCTCGAGCCCCGCGACGTCACCTCCATGGTGAACGGGCTCACGGGGCACCGGCTGCTCGAAGGCTACCGGGGCTCCGACCCCGTGGACTTGGACGCCTTGAGCGAGACCCTCGTCACCTTCTCCAGCCTTGTGATGGATATGGCGGACCGTATGGAGTCCGCGGACCTGAACCCCCTGATCTGCTCTTTGGACCGCTGCGTGGCGGCGGATGCACGCATCCTGCTCGCCACCGCCGGCTGACCTTCCCGGGGAGGTATGTCCTGAAGCGTGCCGGTGGAGCCAACCCACCGGATCTCCTTGAAAAACACAAAAAATTTGCGGGGCTCTTGACAGGTCCGGAATGGGTCTTATTGTCCAAAAAGAGACGGAGATTTAAGACCCTTTCTGAGTTTCACACTGGAAAAAGGAGGTCGATATGGCACTTCCAGCGAAAAGAGGACCAAGACCCTGGTGGATGACCCCATTCGGCCGCGAGCCCATGGGGGACGTGTTTTTCGACCGGCTCTGGCCGGAGTGGCAGAGGGATATGGGGGAAGAGTGGAGCCCGGCGATGAACTTCTACGAGAAGGACAACAAGTACGTCCTCACGGCCGAGCTCCCCGGCATGAACAAGGGCGACATCAACGTCACGGTAGACCAGGGCGTGGTCACCGTGACCGGAAAGCGGGAAAGCACAAAGGAAGAAGAAACAGCCGACTATTATCTCAAGGAGAGCAGTTACGGCTCCTTTTCCAGGAGCTTCCGGCTTCCCGGCGAGGTGGAGGAGGACAAGGTGGACGCCACCTTCAAAGACGGCGTCCTGACCCTGACCATGCCCCACAAGAAGGAGGCCGAGACACGGAAGATCTCCATCAAGTAGCCTCCTGATCGCGTCACGGAGGCGGATACCGTAAACAGGCCGCACCCGAAGCTCCGGATGCGGCCGTTTTCATTTGTTCCGGCCCGAGGACGCCGGCCGGAGGTCAAAGAAAATCAAACGGTGGCGTCGGCCAGCGTCTTGAACACATATATGGTGGCCCGCATGACGTCCCGTTCCGTCACGATGCCCCGGACGGCGCCGTCCTTGGTCACCAGCAGCCGCCTGATCTTCTTCCCGGCCATCAGGTCCGCGGCCTGCCCGATGGCCGCCCGTCCATCGATGGTGACCAGGGGGCTGCTCATCACCTCTTCGACCTTGGCCGTGGCGCAGCTCGCGTCGAAGCAGAACTTCTTCAGCACGTCCCGCTCCGTGAGGATCCCCTCCATCCGCCCGTCCCGGGTAGCGATGACCGACCCGATGTCCTTCTCCACCATCAGCCGCATGGCGTCGCTCAGGGAAGCCCGGGTGTCCACGGTCACGAGGTTCTCGGACATGATGTTCTCCACCGCGTAAGTCACTGCCATCTTCCGTCCTCCGTCGCTGTTGGGTGCGCGCTCGCCTCGTCTCCCCGCTCAATCCCGACCGATCTCGACCGATCTCGACCGATCTCGACCGGAACAATATACTCCATTCTCGACGCGCGATAAAGGGTGAAAAGCCCGCGGCGTCTCCCTTTTCGATAATCAAAACGCCTGGCCGATGCTCAGGTAGACCTGGAACGCGTCATCCACCCCTTCCCTGCGGTCCAGGGGAACGGCCACGTCCAGACGAAGGGGGCCCAGGAAGGTGAAGTATCGCATTCCCACGCCCGCACCCCAGAGCACGCTCCCGCCCGAGCCGGGGAACGTGTCCTCGAACGCCCGTCCCCCGTCGATGAAGGTCACCAGCCCCAGCGATTCGGTGAGGCGCATCCTGAGCTCGCCCGACACCTCCACCAGGGAACGCCCGCCCAGGGGATCGCCGCCTTCCAGCGGACCGGCGCTCTGGTACGGCAGCCCCCGGACCGACCCGCCCCCGCCCGCGTAGAACCGTTCGTCCGCCGGAACCTCATCCCGCTCGGCCCCGACGATGGTCCCGAAGGCCCATCTCGTGGCCAGGATCAGGCCCGGGTCCTTCATGAGGCGGAGATAGTGGGTCATGCTGGTGTAGCCCCGGACGAAGGTCATGTGCTCCCCCAGGACCTCGGTAAACGGGGTCAGCCGGAGCCCGAAACGCCATCCCCCCTGCGGATCGAGAAGGTCGTCGCTCCGGTCCCAGTCGAGCCGGAGGGGCAGGGAGACCAGGGCGTAGCCTTCCTCCTCACCGAGCTGATCCACCCGGGAGACCTTGAAGCCGACGCCGCCCGCCGCCGTCAGGCTGTCCGATATCCTCCGTTCCAATCCGGCCGCAGTCCGCAGATGCCGGCTCGTGTATGCCTCGGGGCTTTCCACGCCCGCGCTCGCCTCGGCAAGCAGGGCCTGGTCCGGTCGCAGGAAATCGGGCTTTCGGAATGCGCTTTCCACGCCGAACAGGTCCGCAGACGCCGTGGCGTCCAGGGAGAGGCGTTCCCCCTCCCCGAACAGATTCCGGTGCTTCCAGGACCCCCGGATCCCCGGCCCCTCGTCCGTCCTGTAGCGAAGCCCGACACCCACGGTCCGCGGCTTCCTCTCCTGCAAGGTCAGGCGGATGGGTATCCGGCCGTCTTCCAGCGACGCAGCAGGGTTCACCTCGACCGTGGAGAACAGCCCGGTGTAGATCAACCGTTCTCTTGTCTTCTCCAGCAGGGAGGCGTCGTACAGCCCATTCTCCTCCCAGGCCAGCTTCGTCCGCACGAACGGCTCTTCCAGCCGGTCGAGCCCCGAGACGATGGCCGGGCCGAAGCGGGCCTGCGGACCCGGGTCCAGGGACAGCTCGACGCGGACGGTTCTCCGGGTATGATTCACAACGGCCTTGGGCTGCTGCGCCTTGGCAAACGGGTACCCATGGTTCTTCAACCGCTCGAGCAGGCGGTCCTTCGTCTCCACGATATCGGCGGCCCGGGCGGGGGATCCCGCCTCGAGAGGCTTCCAATCCACGCCCTCCAGTCCGGGGACCTGGAACGGGCTCCTGTCTCCTGGAAACTCCAGGTCCACGGAGCCGACGGTGTACAAAGGCCCCGTTTTCACCTGGAAGAGCACCTCTGTTTCGGGCTCTCCCTTCTCCAGGGACGCCGTTACCTCCGCTCCGTAGTAGCCCTCGGACCTCAGGACCTCCACCATGCGGGAAACATCCCCGTCCGCCCGCTTCCGCAGCAGCTCCAGACTCGCCGGGGGGCTTTCCTTCAGGGAAAAGGTGTCCGCAACACCCTTCAACAGCTCGAGCACCTGCCCGCCCGGGGCCCCCTGGATCCGGGGGGTGTAGGCCGTCCCCGGGGCCCCGACCGCGGCGGAGCGGAGAAGCACCACCGTCATGAAGGCGCCGGCAAGCAGGGCCGGCCGGCCCCGGCCCCTGTGGATTCTGCGGTTCATGGGGGGAACGTCCTCTCCTTCGGTCCCCGGGGGGGACGTCTCGAGCGCGCCTTTCCCCTTCCGCCCGGGACAGGCCGCCCCTCCCGGGAAGGCGGTGTCTCCACCCTCCGCCCGGTCACAGCAGCCGATTCAGCATATCCAGGGGGAAATGACGCAGGGCGGGCCGAAACGAAAGCGGAAAACCCGTCCGGATTGTCTCAGGACGGGCTGATGGCCTCACGTTTCAGGATGTCGTAGTAGGTTCGAATCCGCTTGACGTACCGTACCGGCTCCGTTCCACGGCAGTAGCCGTGCTCGGTCCGCTTGTAGTACTTGGGATAGCGAAGCAGCGGCAGCACCTGCTGAAGGGCGGACCAGCTTCCGGGGTTCATGCCCATCTCCGCGGCCAGCTTCTGTGCGTCGCGTACGTGGCCGTAGCCGACGTTGTAGCTCGCCAGGGCGATGAGGGTCCGATCCGGCTCCTGGGCCTGGTCGAACCGCTCATGCAGCTTCTTGAGGTAGCGAACCCCCCCGCTGATGGCCTCGGACGGTTCCCGCCTGTCGCTGACGCCCATCTCCTTCGCCGTCACCTCGGTGAGCTGCATGATCCCCCGCACGCCCGTGTGGCTGAGGGCATCGGGATCGAAGTGGGATTCCTGGTACACCATGGCGGCGATCAGCCTCCAGTCGAACCCGTGGGTCGAGGCCTCCTTCTGAATGGATCCGCGGAACGCGGGAAGGCGTGTCTTGATCCGTCGATGGTACTTGCGGAGGTCGACGTAGTCGTAGATCTCCACGTTCCCGTAGTACTTGTCGTGGATCTTGGCGTACGTGCCGTCCTCCATGATCTTCTCGAAAAACCCGTTGATGGCCTTTTTCAGGCTCGTGCTCTCCTTGCGCACGGCCCAGCCCAGGGCCTGGGGCTCCTCCAGGGGGAAGCCCACCTTCACCTCCGGGTAGTAGCGCCGGTTCAGCAGGGCGATGTTGGAGTCGGCTACCGTCACCAGGATCTCCTTTTCAGCCACCATGCGAATGAACTCCTCGGTGGGCACCTCGTCGTGAAGGCGGACCTTGATGTCCATCCCCCGCTCCCTGAGCTCCCGCAGCCTTTCCTCGTAGGAGGTGCCCCTGCGCACGCAGACGGTCTTTCCGTTCAAATCCTCCATCTCGTCCAGGTTGTAGTTGCTCTGGTGAACGATGACCCGCTGCTGGACAGTGAGGTATCCGTTGGAAAAGTCCGCCAGCTTCCGCCTGGCGGGCGTGATGGTCAGGCTCGCGGCGATGAAGTCCCCCTTCCCGCTTCTGAGGTCCTCGAACAGATCCTGCCAGTCCGTCGTCCGGACCTTCAGATCCACGCCCAGGTGGTCTGCAAAGGCCCCGGCCAGGTCGTACTCGAACCCCATGGCCTTGTCCTGGTAGTTGTAGAAGCAGTGGCCGTTGTTCCGCGTGAGCACGGTGATCTCCCCCTGCTCCCTGATCCGCTC
>JAIPEI010000297.1 GCA_021737245.1 Deltaproteobacteria bacterium
GGATCCGTCCTCGAGCAGGACCTTGATGCCTCCCACGGGCGCGCCGTTTCCCGGAGCACGGGTCAGAACGGCCCGAACCGCCTTTCCGGCCACATGCGAACGATCGAAGACCTCCCGCGAAAGCGCGGCCAGTACGGCCTTCTGCGCCTCCGTGATCGGACCGTCCGAGCGGCGGTAAAAGGGCTCCCCGTGTTGGGCGATGAGGGTCTCGCGGTAGATCTCGGAGGGGGTTCGGTCCGTCCTCGCCAGGATCTCGGCCGCCAGGAACGACATGCAGAACCCGTCCTTGTCCGTGCACCAGACGGAGCCGTCCCTGCGGAGGAACGAGGCCCCGGCGCTCTCCTCCCCGCCGAACGCGAGCCGGCCCTCGAGCAGCCCCTGCACGAACCACTTGAACCCCACGGGGACCTCGTAGAGGGTTCGTCCCAGGCCCTCCACGACCCGGTCGATCATGGAGCTGCTCACCAGGGTCTTGCCCACCTGGAGCGCTGCATCCCAGGAAGGGCGATGCTGAAGGAGGTACCAGACGGCCGAGGCCAAATAATGGTTGGGGTTCATCAGTCCGGACCCGTCGACGATCCCGTGGCGGTCCACGTCCGGGTCGTTCCCCCAGGCGAGGTCGAACCTGTCGGCGAGCGCGATCAGGCCGGCCATGGCGTACGGCGAGGAGCAGTCCATGCGGATCTCGCCGTCCGAGTCCAGGGTCATGAACCCGAAGGCGGGATCGACCTGGTCGTTCACCACCTCCAGGCTCAAGCCGTAGGTCTCGGCGATGGCGCCCCAGAAACCCACCGAAGCGCCGCCCATGGGATCGACACCCAGCCGGAGGCCGGCTCCCCGAACGGCGTCCATGTCCACCACCCCCCCCAGGCCGCGGACAAAGGGGGTGATGAAATCCCGCTCCTCCGTGGTGTCGGCCTCCCGGGCCCGGCGGTAGGGGATTCTGCGGATGGGCGTCCCGTTCCCTTTCAAGAGCGCGTTGGCCCGCTCCTGGATCCATCGGGTGACGTCCACGTCCGCCGGCCCCCCGTGCGGAGGATTGTACTTGAACCCGCCGTCCCGGGGGGGGTTGTGCGAAGGGGTGATGACAACGCCGTCCGCCAGCCCCGAAGACCTGCCCCGATTGTGCTCGAGGATCAAAAAGGAGATGACCGGGGTGGGCGTGTACTCGTCCCGGGCGTGAATGACCACGTGCAGGCCGTTTCCGGCAAAGATTTCCAGGGCCGTCCGAAAGGCCGGTTCGGAAAGCGCGTGGGTGTCGAACCCCATGAACAGGGGGCCGTCGATGCCCCGCTCCCCGCGGAACTCGCAGATGGCCTGGGCGGTCGCGGCGATGTGGGCCTCGTTGAAGGTGCCGCTCAGGGACGATCCCCGGTGTCCGGAGGTCCCGAAAGAGACGGGCCCCGAGGCCTCGTCCGTGAAAAAGGAGGAGACCAGCCTGGGCACGTGGATCCGCATGGAGGCGGGGACCTTTTTTCCTGCCAGCTCGTGAACCGCCATGTTCGGACCGCTCCTTTCTTCACCCGATCCGGGGCTTCAACCGGGCCGCGGCAAAAACGGTTTCTCGATTACTCCGGATATGGTATGCCTGGATTGTCATCCACGATACCATACCCGGACCGCCGGGAAAACGTGCATTTCCAACAGCAGCACCTCGAGCTACGCACTCCATGGTTCGAATCATCACCATTCTTACGGCCGTGGGCATCTCGTCTCTCATGTACTGGGGAATCTCGGCCGCCCTGAGCCGGGAAAAGGCCCGGCGGTACGTGATCGGTCACCCTGCGCTGCACCCGAACGCCATCTGCATCTGGCGCGTCCTGATCGGCCTCCTCGGCATGCTGCTCTACTTCGTCCTGGGTCATCAGTTCTGGGGCATTCTCTTCTTCACCATCTCGGCCTTTCTGGACGGAGTGGACGGCCTCGTCGCCCGCAGATGCGATCTCGTCACCGAGTTCGGGGAAGAAATCGATCCGCTCTGCGACAAGCTCACATACCTGCCGCCCATGGGGTTCTTCGCCTACCAGGGGCTGCTCCCGATCCCGGCCTTCTGGACCCTCACCGCCATCGAGTTCCTGGGCCAGTTCGTGGTCCGCTACCTCCTGAAGCGGTTCACCTCCTTCTCGGTTCAGGCGAACAACTTCGGGAAGATCAAGGCCGTTCTCCTCTTCGCCCTGATCATCTACCTGGCCGTTCTGGACGACTCCCTGAAGGTCCCCGACTTCACCACCCAGCTGCTCTACCTGAGCATCATCATGTCCCTCGCCTCCATCGCCTTCAAGGCGATCCCCAACCGGTTGTATGCAGACATCCTCAGCATCCTGAACCTCCTCTGCGGGACCCTGGGGATCACTCTCGTGCTTCGGAGCCATTATGTTCTGGCCGCACTCGCCATCCTCGCCGGGCAGGTCTTCGATCTGTTCGACGGACGCATGGCGGAAAAGCACGGAGGCACGAGGTTCGGTCCCTGGCTCGACGACATCGCAGACCTGGTGAGCTTCGGCCTTTGCCCCGCCCTCCTCATGGCGAAGCTGGGCCGGTTCAGCCCCCACGCCGTCGTGCTCGGCGCGCTCTACTTCCTTGCCGTCTCCTTCCGGCTGTGGCGCTTCGTCGTTCGCGACAAGCGCGATCAAGACATCCCCCGGGGCGCGTTCAACGGCCTTCCCAGCCCGGCCGGGGCCCTGGTGGCCCTGGGAACCCTTCTGTTCTGGCAGGACACCTGGATCTCATGGGTCATGATCTGCGCGACGTCCTTCCTCCTGGTGAGCCACATCCGATTCGTCCACTTCGGCCGCGTCATCCTGCCCCTGATCCCCAGAAGCCTCGTGATCCTGCTGGGCTTTCTCGTGCTTCTCATTGCAGCATATCTCATCAAGTCGCGCAATCCCCAGATGCTCGGCGGTGTCCTCCTCGGCCTCTTCGCGGTCTACGGGCTGGCGGGCAACTACCGGGTCCTGAGCCGTTTCATCAGGACGGGCGAGTAAGGTCCGGTTGGTGAGTTGGTAAGTTGGTAAGTAGATAGTGGACAGGTCGGCAGGCTGGTTGGGCACAAGCTGCCTGCGGCCCGGAAACCTACAGCATCTGATAGGGATCTACATCCACGATCACCTTCACGCCCACCCCGCGGGTCAACCGCGCGGAAAACGCCTCCACCCGGTCCAGGAACCTGTGCAGCCGCTCCACGCGCGCTCCCTTGACCAGGACCTGCCAGCGATGCTTGCCCTTGATGCGGGCGATCGGCGCCTCCACCGGACCCAGGACCTGGATGCCTGAGTCCTCCTGCTCCCGCCGGATCTCCTCCATGCCCCGCCCCAGCCTCCGTGCGGTCCTCTCGGCCGTCTCCTTGTCCTCCCCCTGGATCTGAAGCCTCGCCAGGTGGGAGAAGGGCGGATAGGCCAGCTGGGATCGAAGCCCCTTTTCCTCCCGGAAAAACGATTCGTAGTCGTACACGCGGGCGGTGGAGATGGCGTAGTGGGACGGATTGTACGACTGAACGATGACGCGCCCCGGATGCTGGCCCCGCCCCGCCCTTCCTGCGACCTGGCACAGGAGGTGAAAGGTCCGCTCGGCCGCCCGAAAGTCCGGAAACCCCAGTGATGCATCCGCTGCGATGACGCCCACCAGGGTCACGTTCGGGAAATCGTACCCCTTGGTGATCATCTGGGTTCCCACGAGAATGTCGATCTCGCCCGCGCCGAACCGTTTCAACAGCTTGAATGCCTCCCCCTTCCTCCGGGTGGAGTCCCGGTCCATCCGGTCGATCCGGGCTCCGGGGAGCATGGTGCGAATCTCGTTCTCCAGCCGCTCCGTCCCGAAGCCCAGCGCCCGGATCTTCCCTTTCCCGCATGCAGTGCACTGCGCCAGGGGCCGGGTTCGGAACCCGCAGTAGTGGCAGGCGAGCATGTCGTCCTTCAGGTGGTGGATCAGGGTCAGATCGCAGTTCGGGCAGCGGACCGTCTCCCCGCAGCGCCGGCAGAGGCAGACGCGGTGAAAGCCCCTGCGGTTGAGAAACAGCAGGGTCTGGCGCCCCTGGGACAGGTTCCCTTCCAGCGCCTCCCGCAGGGTGGGACTGATCACTCCTCCGGCCGGCTCTCCCGCTTCCGCCGCCTCCTTCATGTCCACCACCTCCACGGACGGCATGGGACGCCTTTCCACGCGCTGCGGCATGGAGATCAGGGCGTACTTGCCCGTGAGGGCGTTATGAAAGGATTGGATCGAGGGCGTACCCGATCCGAGAAGGACAACGGCGTGCTCCAGCTTCCCCCGGACCACGGCTGCGTCCCTCGCCTGGTACCGCGGAGACTCCTCCTGCTTGTAGGAGAAGTCGTGCTCCTCGTCCACAACGATGAGCCCGGGGTTCGAAAGGGGCGCAAAGAGCGCGGACCGGGCGCCGATGACCACGTCCACCCCGCCCCCGGCGATCCGGACCCACTGGTCGTAGCGTTCCCCCTTGCTCAGCCCGCTGTGATACACGGCGATCCGGGCGCCGAGGCGGGACCGGAAAAGGCTTTCCATGTACCCGGAGAGGGAGATCTCCGGAACCAGGACCAGGGCCTGCCGCCCCAGGGCGACGGTCTCACGGACGGCCTGGAAATAGACCTCGGTCTTGCCGCTTCCGGTCACCCCGTGGATCAAACAGGGAGCGAACGCCCCCTTCCGGAGAAGCGCGCTGATCTCCTTCAGGGCGGTCTCCTGCTGGGGGAACAGTGCCGCCGGTTCCGAGGGCGAGAGGAGCTCGCAGCCGGCCGGCGTCTTCAGGACGGGGGCGTCGTAGGTCTCCAGGACGCCTTTCCCGACCCACTTCCGTATGAGGTAGTCCCCATTGTCGAACCGCGCCTTCACGTCCCGGAGCCGGACGCCTTCCGACGCGAAGAGCCCCTCCAGGAAGCCCTGCTCGTTTCGGGCCCCAAGCGACTCGGAGCGCTTTCCGAGCAGGGATTCCAGGTCGGCTCCCCCGCGAACCCGCACAAACCGCTGGGCGCTGGGGCCGCTCCGTCCCGCCGCCGGCCGGCAA
>JAIPEI010000002.1 GCA_021737245.1 Deltaproteobacteria bacterium
GATGGAAAGGGACCTCCAAAGCGTCCTCAGCCCGTTGGATGCAATGATGGAAGGATGAGCGTGGTGCTGAGGACGGGGGTATGGTACGCTTGATCAACCATTTGGTCAAGCTTTGGTCTGGTTTTTTTTATGCATGATCGTATGAAAGCGGCATTCGAGTCGTGCAGGCTCTGTCCCAGGGCGTGCGGTGTGGACCGCACGCGGGTGGGGGCGGGCGGCCGTGCAGGGGTGTGCGGGGAAGGGGACCGCATGCGGGTCGCCTGGGTGGGGCCGCACTTCGGCGAGGAGCCTCCCATTACAGGGGAGAACGGATCGGGTACGGTCTTTTTCACGGGCTGTCCGCTCAGGTGCGTTTTCTGCCAGAACTACCAGATCTCGCACGAGGGGCTGGGAGGGGTGGTGTCCGTGGAGGAGCTGGTGGAGCGGATCGTGCGGATGGTCGAGGAGGAGCACGTTCACAACGTGAACTTCGTGACGCCGGATCCCTTTTTTCCGTGGGTCTTTCAGGTGGTGGAGCGGCTTCGGGAGAAGGGGTACGACCTGCCGGTGGTGCTCAACCTGTCCGGGTATCAGTCCGTGGAGATGCTCCGGCTTGCCGAGGGCGTGGCGGACATCTTTCTGCCCGACTACAAGTACAGCGACTCGCGTCTGGCCGCCCGGTATGCCTCGTGCCCGGACTACCCGGGCGTGGCTCTGGATGCCATTGGGGAGATGGTTCGGCAGAAGGGTTTCCTGGATGTGTTCGAGACCGGGGAGTCCCTGGCGGGCAGGGGCGTGCTGGTGCGCCATCTCATTCTGCCCGGGCATGTGGAGAACTCTCTGGATGCCTTGTCCGCTCTGTTTGTGGAGCTCGGGCCCGACCTTCCTGTCAGCCTCATGAGCCAGTATCGGCCCAGAACGGACCGGCTGCCCGGGTCGTTGACAAGGCCCCTTGCCCGGGAGGAGTTCGACCGGGTGTACGCGCATGTGGAGGAGCTGGGGTTTCGTCATCTGTTCGTGCAGTTTCCGTCCGAGGGTGGGGAGGAGGAGGCGCCGTTTGTTCCGGACTTTCGGGAGGCGCGGCCGTTTCGGGGCGGGCCGAACGGTTGAGTTGGGGCGGGGCGGAGGACCCCGCAGGGAAAACCTGCTTGGTTACAGGGGCTTCAGAGGCCCAGCTTCTGTTTTTTCTTTTTGCCGAGCCACTGGCGGACGTCGAAGAAGCCGGGCCAGGGGTCGCTCTTGGGGCGGGTCAGGTTTTCCACGGTGAACCGGGCCGGGGAGAGGTCCGGGGAGAGATTTTCCCATGGGATGGGCGTGGAGACCGGGGCTCCGGGCCGGGCCCGGGTGGAGTAAGGGGCCACGGCCGTGGCGCCGCGTGCGTTTCTCAGGTAGTCCACGAAGATCCTGCGGCGTCTTTTGGCCTTGGCCATCTGGGAGACCAGGAGGTTGGGCTTCAGGCGGACCATCTGCTCGGCTGTTTTTCTGGCAAAGCCTTTGACCTCGTCCCAGCCGGAGCGGCGATCCAGGGGAACCACCACGTGAAAGCCCTTGCCGCCGGTGGTCTTGATGAAGCTCGCCAGGTCCAGGTCGTCCAGGAGGGAGTGGAGGAGGTCCAGGGCCTCCACCATGTCCTCGGGGCGGATCCCCGGGCCTGGATCCAGGTCGAAGATCATCCGGTCGGGCCGCTCCAGCCGGTCGCGCCTGCTCCCCCAGGGGTGAATCTCCAGCACCCCGAGCTGAACCAGGGAGATCAGGCCTGGAAGGTCCTGAACCGCGGCATACATGCGCTCCTCGTTCTTCTCCCGGATCGGGATTTCAATGAGGGTGTCCGGGATCTGCTCCTCCAGATGCTTCTGGTAGAAGCACTCGCTGCTGTGGCCTTCGGGGCAGCGGACCAGGGTGAGGGGCCGGTCGACCAGGTGGGGGAGAATCAGGTCGGCGATCCGCTCGTAGAATCGCGCCAGGTCGAGCTTGGTCAGGCCCTGCTCCGGGTAGAGGATGCGGTGGGGGTTGGTGAGGGGGACGCCGGCGATGCGGTGCTTCCCGGGATTTCCGCGGGCTCCGGCGGGTGCCGGGGGCGCGGTCTCCGGGACCTCCAGGGTCACCTCCCGGGCCGGCTTGTCCGGCCTGAGGCCCTTGAAGGAGGCCTGGCGCAGGATGCGGTCGTCGGTCCAGCCGGCGAACTCCACCTCGGCCGTCAGGACCCGCCTGGCCCAGTGGACCTCCCCGGCCTCCCCGCCCGACGGGGGGTTGTGAAAGGGGCTGGTCTTGCGCTCCAGGGAGGTCAGCCTGTCGTAGAGATCCAGGAGGGTGCTCTCCTTGAACCCGGTCCCCACCCTGCCCGCGTAGACCAGCCGGCCCGCTTCGTCATGGTACCCGAGGAGCAGCGCGCCGAAGCCGGTGCGGGCGCCCGAGGGCTCGGAGAAGCCGCCGATCACGAACTCCTGGCGCTTCACGCACTTCACCTTGACCCAGGTGCGGGAGCGCTGCTGCTCGTAGGGGCTGCCGGCCTGCTTGGAGACGATCCCCTCGAACCCCATGTCGCAGGCCTGGTCGAACACCGGGTCGCCGTTTCCCTGGATGGAGTCGCCGTAGACCAGGGGCGGGGTCGCGTTCTCCAGGAGCTTTTTCAGGACGGCCTTTCGCTCCAGCAGGGGGACCCGGGTGAGGTCGTACCCCGAGGCGTAGAGGATGTCGAAGATGTAGTACCCGGGGCGGGCCGTCCGCTCGCCCCTGAGGAGGTTCTGGAGGGCCTGGAAGTCGGGGGTTCCGTCCTCCCGGAGCACGACCACCTCGCCGTCCAGGATGAAGGGGGCGAACGGGAGTGAGGCCGCGGCCCGGGCCACGTCCGGGAACCGGTCACTCCAGTCCTTGTGGTTCCTCGTGATCAGCCGGACGGTGTGGTCCTCCCGGATGCACAGGATACGGTAGCCGTCGTACTTGATCTCGTGGAGCCACCCGTCGCCCGGGGGCGGTTTCCTGGCCAGGACGGCCAGGTGGGGCTCGGGCCGGCCGGGCATGGGGGCCTTCCGTGCGCCCTGAAGGGCGGTCAGATCCCGGGTGTGGGACGGGGACGGGTCATCGCCCGATGCGATCTCCTCCAGGGTCCGGCCGGTGAGCACGCTGCGGCCGTCCAGGTCCGAGGCGCCGGCCGGACCCTCGCGGCGGGCGTCGCGGTCCTTCTTCTTGATGAGCAGCCAGTTCTTTCCCTCCGGATCCGAGGGGCGGTTCATCCGGACCAGGTCCCAGGTCCCCTGGAGCTTCTCCCCATGGAGGCGGAACGCCAGGTGGCCTTTTCGAAGGCCCTTGTCCGGGTCCCCCTCGGGCCCCCACGAGCCCCGGTCCCAGACCATGACCGTGCCGCCGCCGTACTCCCCCTTGGGGATGGTCCCCTCGAAGCCGGCATACTCCACCGGGTGGTCCTCCACGTGCACGGCCAGGCGCTTGCGGGAGGGATCCAGGCTGGGCCCCTTGGGCACGGCCCAGCTCTTGAGCACGCCGTCGTGCTCCAGCCGGAGGTCGTAGTGAAGGCGGCTGGCGTCGTGCTTCTGGATCACGTAGATCCGGCCGGGGCCTTCTCTGGAGCCGCCGGGCTCGGGCTCGGGGGTCTGCTTGAAATCGCGTTTTTGGCGGTACTTCCTGAGGGTCATGGGCGGGGCTTTTCCGGCGGGGTGTAAACCCCGCCCTGCGAAGACCAAAGGCGGTGATTCAAGGCCGCCGTTTGGCAATGGGCTCAGCCGTGCTCCTGGATGGCCTGCACCAGCGCGTCCTTGTCCATGTCGCTGCGTCCGGGGATGTCCAGCTTTTTGGCCTGCTCGTAGAGCTCCTTTTTTGTCTTGCCCGAGAGGTCGTCCTCACTGGGCTTTTTCGCTCGTTTTTTTCCGGAGGATCGGGCGGACGGTCCCTTCTCCTTCATGCTCCGCTTCAGGATCTCCATAAGGTCGATGACCTTGCCCGTCCCGGCCTTCTCCTCCCCGGCCTCCTCCGGGAGGGGGATGACGTCCTTGCCGGACTTCCTTTTCTTCCGCACGAGGTCGAGGAGCCGGTCCGCATCGGCGTCCTCCAGGTCGTTCTTGGGGATCTCCTTGATGGATGCGGCGCGGACGGCCTTTTCCATGGCGGAGAGGTCGGAGTCGGACACCTCCTCCGGCTCGGGCAGGCCGGCCTCCTCCGGGCTTCGGAGCTCGTCCTGGAAGCGCAGGGTCACGGCCCGCAGGATGCCGTTCCTGGCCAGGATGGCCACCAGGTACTCCTTGGAGCGCATGACAAAGGTGGCCACGCCGGCGCGGCCCGTTCTCTCCATGGTCTCGGCCAGGAGCCGGTAGGGCTTGCGGGCGTCGCCCGTGGGCACCAGGAAGTAGGAGCGGTCGAAGAAGAACGGGGAGATCCGCCCGGCCGGGACGAAGCGGCGGAGATCGATCTCCCGGCTCTTCTCCGGGGCCAGGGAGTCGAGCTCCTCGTCCGAGACCACCACGAAGCGTCCCTTCTCCACCTCATACCCCCGGACGATCTCCCCGGGACCCACGGGGCGATCCTCTGCCGGGCAGACGTACCGCCTCTCCAGCGGTGTCCCGTCCGGGGCCAGCATGCGCAGGGACACCCTGCCGCTCCGGTTCCCGGGCAGCAGGGCCACGGGCACGCTGACCAGCCCGAAGGTGACTGTCCCGGACCAGAAGGCCCGGCGGCGGAGCAGATCCTCATGGGACTCAGGCAACCTTCTTCTCCTTCTTCGCCTGCTGGATGCTCTTCTTCAGCATGTCCGTGAGCGGGATGACCTCAGCCTTCTTCTCCTTGGGCTTTTTCAGGGTCACCTTCTCTCCCCGGGCCTTGGTCCGGATCAGCTCCATGACCCGCTCCCGGTGCTCGTCGCGGTAGGCCTCGGGGTTGAAGTCGCCTTCCAGGGCCTCCACGAGCTGCCCGGCCATATCCAGCTCCTGCTTTGTCAGGTCCCGGCCCTTGGGCCGCGGGAGGTCGGCCTCATCGATCACCTCGCCTGCGAACCGCAGGGTGATCATCTTCAGGTAGCCGTTCTCGGCCCGGAGCGCGCCGATGTAGGTCTTCTTCCGCATGGTCCAGCAACAGAACCCCTCTTTGCCGGTCTTCTCCATGGCCCGGGCCAGGGCCGTGTAGGCCCGGCTGCTTCCGTCCGGTCCCAGGTAGTAGGGGCGGTCGTACCAGGCGTGTCCGATCCGGCCCGGGTCCAGGAACCCTTTCACGGTCACCTCGCGGCCGGGCTCAGGCTCCAGCGCCTCGAGCTCCTCATCGTCCAGGAGGACGGCGGTCCCCTCCTCCTCGTCCACGTACCCGCGGCGGGTCTCCTCCCGGGGGACGGGCTTTCCGGTACCCGGGTGGACCAGCTGCCGGGCCACCGGGGTCTTGTCCTTCTCGTGCAGCAGCCGGAAGTGGACGGTCCGGTCCTCGGCCGCCGCGTAGAGCTTCACCGGCACGGACACGGCGCCGAAGGCGAGGGTGCCCTTCCAGATCGCGCGGGCGGCCATGGTCAGCTTTCTCCTTCCGGGCGGGGGGCGCAGTCGGGGCATGCGCACTCGTAGGCCTCGGAGGCGCAGAACGGGCAGACCGGGGCGTCGCAAAGGACGCATCGGAGCTCCATCTCGTAGGCGTACGCCTGGCCGCAGAAGGGGCAAATCTCCCCGCCCCCGTCGATCCACCAGGGGAGGTCCGGCTTTTGTTCCATGCTCATGCGATGTATCATAGCACAGTTTGGATGACTTCGAATCAGGTGGATCCTGTATTTTGAGGAAAAACACCAAGCTAACCGAGGACAAGGACCATGCCTTACGACACCGTCGATGACCTGCCCGGCAGCGTGCAAAGCCACCTGCCCCGGCATGCACAGGAAATCTACAAGGAGGCCTTCAACAACGCCTGGGAGCAGTACGATCACGACGAGAGCCGGGCGCATCGCGTGGCCTGGGCCGCCGTGAAGAAGGGGTATGAGAAGGACGAAGCATCGGGCGACTGGAAGAAGAAGTAGGACGGCGCCGCCTTGGCCGGGCGGCCGAGGGTCTTGTTGACACCCGGCAGGCCTTCCAGTATACGTGCATCATGAAGACGGCCTACCTGGACTGCTTTTCAGGCATCAGCGGGGACATGCTCGTGGGCGCGCTCCTGGACGCGGGGCTCGAGCTCCGCGCCCTCGAGGAGGCCCTGGACAGCCTGCGGCTGCCGGGCGTCCGCGTGGAGGCCCGGAGGGAGGGCCGCAACCACATCCACGGCACCCGCTTTGTCGTGCACGTGGACGAGGCGGTCCAGGCCGAGAGGAGCCTTCGGGACATCCGGCGGGTCATCCGGGAGAGCGGCCTCTCCGAACGGGTGAAGGCCCGCAGCCTGGACGTGTTCCGGGCCCTGGCCGAGGTGGAGGCGCGCATTCACGACTGCGAGGTGGAGAATGTCCACTTTCACGAGGTGGGCGCGGCCGACTCCATCGTTGACATCGTGGCCGCGGTGCTCGGGGTGGAGGCCCTGGGCATCGAGCGGCTGGTCTGCTCCCCCCTGCCCCTGGGATCGGGGTTCGTCAAGAGCCGCCACGGCATCATTCCGGTGCCCGCCCCGGCCGCACTGGCGCTCCTCCGGGGCGTGCCGGTGAAGGACGCAGGCCTGGAAGCAGAGACGGTCACCCCCACGGGTGCGGCCCTGGCCCGGGTGCTGTGCGATGGGTTCGGGTCCATGCCCTCCCTGGAGCTGGAAGGGATGGGGTACGGCGTGGGAAGCCGGGACCTGCCCGACCGGCCCAACCTGCTTCGCATCGTGCTGGGAGAGGCGGCTGCTGAGGCCCGATCCGATATGGTGGTCCTCCTGGAGGCCACCCTGGACGACAACCCGCCCGAGTGGACGGGCCATCTCGCGGAGCAGCTGTTCGAGGCCGGGGCCCTGGACGTGTGGCTCGTGCCCGTGCAGATGAAAAAGAACCGGCCCGGCGTGCTGGTCCAGGCCGTGGCACGGCCCGGCGACCGGGACCGGCTGGCGGACGTGATCCTCCGGGAGAGCACCACCCTGGGCGTGCGGTTCCAGCTGATGGAGCGCAGGGTCCTGGAGCGGGAGACCGCCGAGCTGGAGAGCCCCTGGGGCCTCCTGGAGGTGAAGCGGGCCCGGGGCACGGACGGGGTGTGGCGAATCCTGCCCGAGTACGAGGCGTGCAGGCGCGTGGCCCGGGAGCACGGGTTGGCGCTGCGGGAGGTGTACGGGTGGGTGTACGGGAAAGCGAAAGAGATGAGAGATGAGAGGGGAGAGGGAAAAGATTAGAGGTGAGAGGAAAGAGGAAAGAGGAAAGGAAAAGCAAGGGCAAAAGAGAGATCAAGGTCAAAAAAGGTCAAAAGAGAGATCAAGGTCAAAAGAAGAGAGATGGACACCACAGACACTGACACTGAAACCGACACAGACACCGACACAGACACCGACTTGAACTCCACGACCCCATCTGATAGGTTGCCGTTTAGTAAGGCGTTTCAGGAAGCGGACGGCAGGGGCCGCCTGGCCCTGGTCCTGTCCTGCTGGTTCGGTGCCGGGCTCATACCCCGGGCGCCCGGCACGGCCGGGACCGTGGCCGCGCTGCCCGCGGTCCTGCTGGTTCACGCGGCCGGTCCCTGGCCGGGAGCTCTGATCACTCTGGGGTTCGCGGTGCTGGCGGCCTGGGGCGCGGGCGCGGCCGAGCGGATCCTGGGGAGGCCGGACCCGGCCGAGGTGGTGTCCGACGAGGTGGCCGGCTTCATGGTCACCATGGTTCTCCTGCCCTTCACGTGGCCCTTTCTGGCGGGCGGGTTCGTTCTGTTCCGGCTGCTCGACATTCTCAAGCCCTTTCCCATCCGCTGGTTCGAGCGGGCGCCCGGCGGTGCGGGCGTGGTCCTGGACGACGTGGCAGCCGGCATCCTGGCCAACCTGATCCTGCGGGGTACGGGCTCCCTGCTGGGCGGTTTGTAGGACGTTATGCACGGCGAGATCATCACCATCGGGAACGAGCTCGTCAACGGACGAACGCTCGACCTCAACGCCTGGTATGCGGCCGGGCGGCTGGCGGCGTGCGGCCTCACGGTCACCCGGATCACCACGGTGGGCGACCACCCGGAGCGGGCCGTGTCCTTGCTGCGGGAGGCCCTGGCCCACTCCCGGTTCGTGATCGTGACCGGCGGGCTGGGCTCCACCGAGGACGACGTGACCAGCGAGATCGTGGCCGAGGCCCTGGGCCGGCCGTTGTGCCGCGATGAGGAGATGTTCGAGCTGATCCGGGGGTACGTGACCCGCCGGGGCCGGGAAATGACCCCCTCGCTCGAGAAGATGGCCTGGGTGCCGGAGGGCTCCCGCATGATCAATCCCAGGGGCTCGGCGTGCGGGTTCTCCATGGTGGAAAACGAGGTCCTGCTCTACTTCCTGCCCGGTGTGCCGGACCAGATGCGCTACCTCATGGATCGGTTCGTGCTGCCCGAGATCCTGGAGCGGGAGGAGACCCTGCCGGTCATGCGCCAGCGCGTGCTCAAGCTCTACGGGCCGAGCGAGCCCGAGCTGGCCGAGCTCCTGAAGGGGCTCTCCGCCTGCGAGGCCGAGGGGGCCATGCTCGGCTTCTACCCCCACTTCCCGGAGAACCACATCACCATCAGCGTGCGAGGGAAGGACGAACCGAGCGTCATGGGGCTGCTGGGGCGCACCGAGCGGGAGATCCGGCGGATCATGGGGAGCTGCGTGTTCGCCTCGGGGAATGACAGCATGGAGGACGTGGTGGGCCGTGGGCTGAAGGAGAAAGGCCTGACACTGGCCACGGCCGAGTCGTGCACGGGCGGCCGGATCGGGGACCGGATCACGGATGCGGCCGGGAGCTCGAGCTACTTTCCGGGCGGGGTGGTGGCCTACAGCAACGAGGTGAAGAAGGCGTTTCTGGGCGTGTCCGAAAAGACCCTCCAAACCCACGGCGCGGTGAGCGACGCCACGGCACGGGAGATGGCCCGGGGCGTGAAGGAGCGGTTCGGGGCCGGGATCGGGCTCTCGGTCACGGGCATTGCCGGACCGGGCGGCGGGAGCCGCCAAAAGCCCGTGGGCACTGTCCACATCGGGCTGGCCTCGGACGACGTGACCTTGTCCGGAAAGTACCGGTTCTGGGGCGGCCGGGGACAGGTCAAGGCCCAAACCGCCATGATGGCCCTGGACTGGGTGCGGAGGATGCTGTATGGGTATCCGTTCCTTCCTGGCGTTTAGCCTGCCGGCCGAGATCCGCTCCGTGGTGGAGCAGGCTCATGAGGCCCTGAAGGACGCCTCCAGGGACGTGAAGTGGGTGCGCCCGGCGAGCATTCATTTGACCGTGGTCTTCCTGGGAAGCGTGGACGAGGAAGCGATCCCGGATCTGTCCCGGGCCGCACGCGGGGTGTGTGCGGAGTTCGGGCCCTTTCGGCTGGCGGTCCGGGGAGCCGGCTTTTTTCCCAACCCGCGGCGTCCCCGGGTCATCTGGCTGGGGCTCGAGGGGGACGTGGAGCGTATGGGCATGCTCCGGGACGCGCTCCAGGAGGCCCTTGCGCCCTTCGGCATCGAGCCGGAGCGGCGGCCCTTCAGACCGCACCTCACCCTGGGCCGGTTCCGCAAGGGCGGGTTCATGGACGACCGGCTGGCCGCGGCCATGGAAGGGTGGACCGAGGCAACGAGCCCCGACTGCCTCCTGGACGAGCTGGTCCTGTTCAAGAGCGATCTGCGGCGCGGGGGGGCGGTCTACACAGCGCTGGACCGGTTCCCCTTCCCGGGAGAGAGGTGAAGCGGAGGAACGTCCCGACTGAAAGGAGACAGCCTGCGGAAACGGTCGCGGCGGACCGGGGCTGTGCAGCAGGACATCATTCAATCCCGTCGGGTGATGAGGTGTGGCTGATCACCTGTCTTTGAGGAGGAAACAGATGGCGGATCAACGTGCGGACAAGGAGCGGGCGGTCGAGCAGGCCATCACGCAGATCGAGCGGCAGTTCGGCCGGGGATCGATCATGAAGATGGGCGACGATCGCGCCCTGGACATCCCGGCCATCTCCACCGGCTCCCTCTCCCTGGACCTGGCCCTGGGCGTGGGCGGCGTGCCCCGCGGGCGGGTGGTGGAGATCTACGGGCCGGAGTCGAGCGGCAAGACCACCCTGGCCCTCCACGTGGCGGCCGAGGCCCAGGCCGCGGGCGGCATGGTGGCCTTCATCGACGCGGAGCACGCCCTGGATCCCACCTACGCGAGAAACCTCGGCGTGGACGTGGACAGCCTCCTGGTGTCCCAGCCCGACACCGGGGAGCAGGCCCTGGACATCGCAGAGATCCTGGTGCGGAGCGGCGCGGTGGACGCGCTCATCATCGACTCGGTGGCCGCTTTGGTCCCGCGGGCCGAGATCGAGGGGGAGATGGGCGACCAGCACGTGGGGCTCCAGGCCCGGCTCATGAGCCAGGCCCTCAGGAAGCTCACCGCCACCATCAGCAAGTCCCACACGTGCGTGATCTTCATCAACCAGATCAGGATGAAGATCGGGGTCATGTTCGGAAGCCCCGAGACCACCACGGGCGGCAACGCCCTCAAGTTCTACTCCTCCCAGCGACTGGACATCCGGCGCATCGGAGCCATCAAGGAGGGGGACCAGCACATCGGCAACCGCACCAAGGTGAAGGTGGTCAAGAACAAGATCGCCCCGCCCTTCAAGATCGCCGAGTTCGACATCATTTACGGACACGGCATCTCCAAGGAGGGGGACATCCTGGACCTCGGCGTCTCCCTCGACGTGGTGGAGAAGAGCGGCGCGTGGTACTCCTTTGACGGCGAGCGTCTCGGGCAGGGCAGGGAGAACGTGAAGAAGTTCCTGGCCGAGAACACGGACATCAGGGACAAGATCGCGGACCTGGTCAAGGAGAAGACCGGTCTCAAGAAGATCAAGGAGGAGATCGCCGAGACGGAGGCGGAAAAGGAGTAGCTCCGGCCGGGTCGAGGGTGGAAAAGCCCGGGACCAGGGGCACGAGAGGCCTGAGGCTGCGGCGGTTCATCACGAAACAGGATGAAACATGGGAAGCATGGATTTTCGATCGATACGGCGGAAGTTTCTGGACTTCTTCAACGAGCGCGGCCACGAGATCGTGGCGAGCGCCCCGCTGATTCCGCGGGACGACCCCACCCTGCTCTTCACGAACGCGGGCATGGTGCAGTTCAAGAGCGTCTTTCTGGGCGAGGAGAAGCGCGGGTACAACCGGGCCGTCACAAGCCAGAAGTGCGTGCGGGCGGGCGGGAAGCACAACGACCTGGAGAACGTGGGCTACACGGCCCGGCACCACACCTTCTTCGAGATGCTCGGGAACTTCTCCTTCGGCGACTACTTCAAGCAGAAGGCCGTGGCCTGGGCCTGGGAGCTCCTCACCGAGGGCTATGGTCTCCCCGCGGACAAGCTCTACGCCTCGGTCTTCTATGACGACGACGAGGCCTACGGCATCTGGGAGAAGGAGATCGGCCTGCCGCCCGAGCGGATCGTGCGGCTGGGCGAGGAGGACAACTTCTGGGCCATGGGCGACACAGGCCCCTGCGGACCCTGCTCGGAGATCCTGATCGACCAGGGCGAGGAGCTCGGCTGCGACCGGCCCGACTGCGCGCCGGGCTGCGACTGCGACCGGTACCTGGAGATCTGGAACCTGGTCTTCATGCAGTTCGACCGGGACGCCCAGGGAACGCTCACGCCCCTTCCCAACCGGAACATCGACACGGGCATGGGGCTCGAGCGGATCGCCGCCGTGGTCCAGGGCGTGAAGAGCAACTTCGACACGGACCTCTTCCGGGATCTGATCGGCTTCATCGAGGGCCTCGCCGGTGTCCGCTACGGCGGGGAGCAGAAGCAGGACGTCTCTTTCCGGGTGATCTCGGACCACGCCCGGGCCGCCGCCTTTCTCATCGGGGACGGGGTCATGCCCGCGAACGAGGGACGCGGCTACGTGCTCCGGCGGATCATCCGGCGGGCCATCCGGTTCGGCCAGCTCCTGGGGCTCGAGGACGCCTTCATGCACCTCGTGGTGGGCAAGGTGATCGACGTCATGGGGCGGGACTACGCCGACCTCGTCACCTCGCGAAGCCTCATCGAGGGCGTGGTCACGAACGAGGAGAAGCGGTTCGCAGACACCCTGCACCACGGCATGAAGGTGCTGCAGGAGCATCTGGAGGAGCTTCGCGCCCGGGGGAGCGACACCATCCCCGGCGACGCCGCCTTCAAGCTCTACGACACCTACGGCCTCTCCCTGGACATCGTGCAGGACGTGGCCCGGGAGGAGGGCCTGGCCCTGGACATGGAGGGCTACGACCGGGCCATGCACCGGCAGCGGAGCCAGAGCCAGCAGGCCTGGAAGGGAAGCGGCGAGGAGGAGATCCCCGAGGCCTTTCGAAAGCTCACCTCGGAGGGCGTGTCGTGCCGGTTTCTCGGGTACGAGGAGCTGGAGCACTCCTCCCGCGTCAAGGGCATTGTCCGGGACGGCCGGGCTGCGTCCTCGGCGAAGGCGGGTGACGCCGTGGAGGTGGTCCTGGACGAGACCCCCTTCTACGGCGAGGCCGGCGGCCAGGTGGGGGACCAGGGGTGGATCCGGTCAGGGGGCGCCGCGGTCCGGATCACGAACACGGTTCGGTTCGGGCACGGGCTCATCGTGCACCGGGGTGTGGTGGAGGAAGGGACCCTGAGAGAGGGAGACGAGGTCTCGGCCCGGGTGGACGAGGAGCGCAGGAAGGCCACGGCCCGCAACCACACGGCTACCCATCTCCTCCACAAGGCCCTGCGGGAGACCCTGGGCGATCATGTGAAGCAGGCGGGCTCCCTGGTGGCGCCGGACCGGCTCCGGTTCGACTTCACCCACTTCGCCCAGGTGGACGCGGACAAGCTCCGCGCCGTGGAGGCGTATGTGAACCGGCGGGTCCGGGAGAACCGGCCCCTCTCCACCCGGGAGATGGCCCGGGACGAGGCCGTGCAGAGCGGCGCCACGGCCATCTTCGAGGAGCGTTACGGCGATACGGTCCGCGTGGTGAGCGTGGAAGGCGTGAGCCGGGAGCTCTGCGGCGGGACCCACACGGAGCGCACCGGGGACATCGGCCTGTTCAAGATCGTGAGCGAAGGCGCGGTGGGCGCGAACCTGCGCCGCATCGAGGCCCTGACCGGCGAGGGCGCCCTGCGGCACGTCCAGGACCAGGAACGGGACATCAGGGCCCTCGCCTCCCGGCTCAAGACCGGGCCGGACCAGCTCGAGGAGCGGCTGGAGCGGCTGCTCAAGGAGCTGAAGGAGCGGGAGCGGGAGGTGGAGAGCCTCAGGGCGAAGCTCCGGGCCGGGAGCACCTCGGACCTCCTGGACGGAGCAACCGAGGTGGCGGGGGTGCGCCTCCTGGCCCGCGAGGTGGAGGCCGACTCCCCCAAGGTCCTGCGGGAGTACGCCGACCAGGTGAAGGAGAGGCTTCCCTCCGGCGTCGCCGTGCTGGGGGGCCGGGGCGACGGCAAGGCCATGCTCATCTGCGTGGTGTCGCCGGATCTGACCGGCCGGATCAAGGCGGGCGAGATCATCAAGCGGCTCTCCCCCCTGGTGGGCGGCAAGGGGGGCGGAAGACCGGACATGGCCCAGGGCGGGGGAAGCGAACCGGACAGGCTCCCGGACGCACTCGAAACCGTGCCCGGCCTGGTCCGGGAGCTGATCGGGACCACCTGATCGGGGTCTTTCCCTTCAAAATGAAACGCTCCCCGGGGCCGAGGCCCAGGGGAGCGTTTTTCTGCGTGTCGTGTCGCGAAATGGGAGAGCGGCCTCAGGAGCCGGCTTCAGCGGACCTCTCGGCCTCCTCCGCCTCCTCCACGGCCTTGCCCGCTGCCTCGGCGGCCTCCTTCTCCGCCTTTTCGAGCTCCGCCTCTTCGATCTCCTCCTTCCGCTCGGCCTCCTGCACGGCCAGCTTTTCCCGGCAGACCCGGATGTACTCCAGGGCCTCGTGGTACTGGCCCATGTCGGGGTAGTGCTCGATGATGTACTGGTAGCGCCCCATGGCGGCCCTGAAGTTGCCCTTGCCGAAGTAGAAGTGCCCCACGTAAAGCTCATACTCGGCCAGATAAATCAGGCACTTGCGGAGCTTCTTCCGGGCGATCTTGGCGTAGCGGTCGTTGGGAAAGCGCTTGACCAGCCGCTCGAACTCGTCCTGGGCCGCGTGGGTGTGACTCTGATCCCGGTCGATGGTGGAGACCTGCTCCAGGTGACACTCGCCCTTCCGGAAGATCACGTAGGGGATGTCCGTGTTCATGGGGTGCAGCCGCTCGAACTCGTCGTAGAGCTCGTAGGCCACGTTGTACTGCCCGCGGAGGAACATGGTGTCGGCCAGCAGGAGCTCGGCCCTGAGCGCGAACCGGCTGTAAGGATAACGGTCCTTGATCTGCTGAAAGGCCTCGCTGGCGGCAAGGTAGCGGCCCTCGTCCATGTAATCCCGGCCCCGCATCATCAGCTCGGCGGGCGTCCGCTCCTCGACGTCTCCGAAAAGGCGGTGAAACGCCCCGGTGAAGGAGTCGAGCAGCACGCAGCCGTTCAAGAGAACCAGGAGCAGCACGAGGACCGTTCCGAGCCGGAACGCGGTCCCGAGACCTCTCCGGGAATGGTGGGTCTGTTTCGTCGGCCTCTCCATCATACGCCCTGCATGTCCTCCACGTACTTCTCGGCCCCGTGGGCGGCGGCGGCCCCTTCGCCCACCGCCGTGGATATCTGCCGGAAGGACTTGGACCGCATGTCCCCGGCTGCAAAGACCCCGGGCACCGAGGTCTCCATCTGATCGTCCGTGAGCACGAACCCGGCGTCGTCCAGGTCCACCAGCCCCTGCACCAGCTCCGTATTGGGCAGGGTGCCGATGAAGATAAAGACGCCCTGGACCTCCCTGCGGGAGGTCTCGCCGGTCTTGACGTTCCTGAGCTCGATGCCTTCGACCCCGTCCGCGCCCAGGATGCGGAGCGGGACCGAGTCCCACACGAACTCGATCTTCTCCTCGGCCATGGCGCGCTCCTGAAGGAGCTTGACCGCCCGAAGCTCGTCCCGCCGGTGGACGTGGTAGATCCTGCTGGCGAACCGGGTCAGGAAGAGCGACTCCTCCACGGCGGTGTCCCCGCCGCCGATGACGGCCACGGGCTGATCCCGGTAGAACGGACCGTCGCAGGTGGCGCAGTAGCTGACACCGCGTCCCATGAGGTTGCTCTCGCCCTCGACGCCCAGCTTCTTCCAGGAGGCCCCGCAGGCCAGGATCAGCGCCCGCGTCTCGTAGGTCTCCCGGTTGGTGGTGACGAGCTTCCTGTCGTCCCGGAACTCGAGCCGGAGGACATCCTCGGAGCGGATCTCCAGGCCGAACTTCTCGGGCTGGCCCTTCATCCGGTCCATGAGCTCGAACCCGCTGATGCCGTCCGGAAATCCGGGGTAGTTCTCCACCCAGTCCGTGGTGAGCACCTGCCCGCCCGGCGCCATCTTCTCCAGCAGTGCCACGTTCATGCGCGCGCGGGCATTATAGAGGCCGGCGGTGAGGCCTGCGGGGCCTCCGCCGACAATGAGGATGTCGTACATGGCTAAAGCAGCTTCTTGATCTCTTCTTCGATGGCGCTCTTGGGCTGGGCCCCGATGATCGTGTTGGCGACCTCGCCCCCCTTGAAGAAGATCAGCGTGGGAATGTTTCGAATCCCGAACCGGCCGGGCGTCTCCCGGTTCTGATCCACGTCCATCTTGGCCACCTTCACCTTGCCCTCGTACTCCTTGGCCAGCTCCTCGACCACCGGTCCCACCATTTTGCAGGGTCCGCACCAGGCCGCCCAGAAATCCACCAGGGCCGGAAGATCGCTATTGACGATTTCGTTTTCAAAGGTTTCGTCTGTCACTTGAAGAATGTCTGCCATGGAACTCTCCTTTCCAAAAATGGGTGTCCCAAAGACTTCGATTAACACGGCACCCCGGCATTGTCAACAGAAGGCAAGCGGGATCCGCGGCTTCCATCCGGTAGAGAGACGGTTCGGAGAAATGGGTTTCGGCCCAATCAAGCCCCTCAGGGGGCACTCCCCCGGAAAGCAACGGAACCCATTGACGCCTGCGGCCGAATGGAGAACAATGGCGCAACGAAAACACCCGAAAAGGAGGCCGCGTGAAGAAGCAGGATCGCGTCGTTTACGTTTGTCAGGCATGCGGACACCAGGCCCCGAAGTGGATGGGCCGATGCCCGGACTGCAGCGAGTGGGACACCCTCGTGGAAGAGCGGACCGCACCCGCGCCCGGCCGGTCCGGAAGGCCCGGCACGGGTGTGGACATGGGCCCCGTGAGCCTGAGCGACATCTCCCTCGACCGGGAGCACCGCTGGAAGTCCGGCATCGCGGAGTTCGACCGGGCCCTCGGAGGGGGGCTCGTGCCGGGCTCCATGGTCCTCGTGGGCGGGGAGCCCGGCATCGGCAAGTCCACCATGCTCCTCCAGGCGGCCGGCCGCCTTGCGGACCAGGGCATCCGGTGCTTCTACCTGTCGGGCGAGGAGTCCAGCCAGCAGATCCGGCTCCGGGCGGACCGGCTGTCGATCCGGGCGGACGGGCTCTACGTGGCCACCGGCACCCTGCTCGAGGACCTCTCCAAAACCCTGGACGAGCTGCGGCCGGATCTCCTTATCGTGGACTCCATCCAGACCCTGCACACGGACCTCCTCCCCTCGGCCCCGGGCAGCGTGGGCCAGGTGCGGGAGGTCGCGGCCCGGCTCATGGCCTGGGCCAAGGCGTCCGGCACCCCCACCTTCCTCGTGGGGCACGTCACCAAGGAGGGCGCCATTGCCGGGCCCAAGGTGCTGGAGCACATGGTGGACACGGTCCTCTACTTCGAGGGCGACCGGAGCCACGCGTTCCGCATCCTGCGCTCGGTGAAGAACCGCTACGGCCCCACCAACGAGATCGGGGTGTTCGAGATGACCGAGGCCGGTCTCACCGAGGTGGGCAACCCGTCCCGCATCTTCCTGGAGGAGCGGCCCGAAGGGGCCTCAGGCTCCGTGGTCATCCCCTGCCTCGAGGGCACCCGCCCGGTCCTGGTGGAGGTCCAGGCCCTTGTGGGTCCCAGCCCCCTGGGCGTTCCCCGGCGGACCGCCATCGGCGTGGACCCGAACCGCATCTCGCTCCTCGTGGCCGTGATCGGCAAGCGCATGGGCATGGAGATGGGCGGGCAGGACATCTTCGTCAACGTGGCCGGGGGCCTCCGCGTGGACGAGCCGGCCGCGGACCTCGGCATCGTGTCGGCCCTGATCTCCAGCCACCTGGACACGCCCGTCCCCCTGGACATGGTGGCCTTCGGCGAGGTGGGGCTGGCCGGCGAGATACGGGGCGTGAGCCAGCCCGAGGTCCGGATCAAGGAGGCCCTGAAGCTGGGGTTCGGGCGATGCCTGCTCTCCCGGGGGAACATGTCGGGCGTGGGGGCCATGGATGGCATGGTGGTTCAGGGGATTGAGTCGGTGGTGCAGCTGACGGACCTCCTCTGGGCCGGCAGGGCGTGAAAAAGGGCCGTCTGCGGCGTTATCCTCGGTCCTCGTCACTGCGGCGTACTGCCTGTACGCCTCATTCCTCGGCCCTTCGGATGCCTTGCATCCAACCCTTTTTGACGCCCTGCCGGCAGGAGGAAACGCGTTTCAGCTTCGTCGGCGGGCGTGAAAAAGGGCCCTTTTTTCACCGCAAGGGCCGCGTTTCGAACGGCAGCCCCAGTGCCCCGGCCGCCTGCCGGAGCGACTCCTCCAGGTTCACGCGGGTTCCGTCCTCCTGCACCACCGGGGTGGAGCGGTCGCCCACCACCACGATCTGAAGCCTGGACGGATCCAGGTAGGTCCCGGCCCGGCGCCGAAGGACCTCCGGGGAGGCCTCCATGAAGGACTCCTGTATGCGCTGGAGGGTGTCGAGGGGCTCCCCCCGCATGTGGTATGAGGCGTACACCCCGGTGAGCGCGGCCGGGGTGTCCACGTTGAAGACGAAGCTGTTCAGGGCGTCCAGCCGCTTCTGCTTCAGCTCGTCCGGCGGGATCTCCTCACGCAGGTCCTTCATGAGGCCGACGGCCTGCCGGATCGCCTCGGCCGTCCGGTCGCCCTTGCACCCCATGAAGCCGGTGATCCAGCCGGCCTTCCACTTGTACCGTTGATGAAAATAGGCGGAGTAAACCAGCCCCAGATCCTCCCGGAGACGGCGGAACACCATGGAGTCCCGTCCCCCCAGGATGTCCACGAGGAGGTTGGTCTCCCAGTAGCCCGGCTCGGTGCGGCCGGGGCCGGGGAGCGCCATGGCCACCTGGCTCTGGACCTGTCCCGGCTTGTGAATGAAGGCCAGGACCGGCGGCCCGGGCTCGGGGACCGCCAGGATCCGCTCAGGCGCTTGCGCTTCCTTCAGGCCCCCGAGGAGCTTCTCCAGCCCCGCAGCGGCCTCTTCCAGGCTCAAGTCTCCGGACACCGCCGCGGTCATGTTCGAGGGGACCAGGTAGTCCGAGAGAAAGGCACTCAAGTCCTCCCGGGTGATCCCGGGGATCGTGTCGAGCCCCTTCAGGGGATCCCGCCCGTACGGGTGGCCTTGGAAGTGCTGGATCTCCAGCTCTCTTCGGCTGACCCGCCCGGCATCGCCCGCCTGCCGGTTCAACCCGATGAGCAGCCGCCTGCGGGAGGCCTCGAGCACCTCGGCTTCGAACCGGGGCTGCGACAGGATCTCTTGCAAAATCTCCACGGCGGTCTCCCAATCCTCCCGCATGACGGAGAGATCGATCCGCATGACCTCCTCGTTCACGTCCACGTCGATCTGGATGGCGTGCTCGTCCAGGAGGGTGGCCAGCTCCGCCGGTCCGTGGGTCCGGGTCCCCCCCTGAACCAGGGTGCGGTCGAGGAGATCGGCCAGGCCGATCTTGTCCTCGGGAACGTCCACCTCACCGGCCTTGACCAGCAGGGTGACGTCCACCAGCGGCAGCTCACGGTCCGGCAGGTAGAACATCTCGGCCCCCTTCACCGTGGCGGTCCCGGCGTCCGGAAAGGAGATCATGGAGGGCTCCCGGTGAAAGGAGAGGGGGTGCTGCCATCCCGGCGGCGTGGGGTGTTCGGAGTGGTTGGTGAGGTCGTCGGGCCGCTTCACCTCCTTGGCCGTGGAGGCGCTGAAGGAACGGACCTCCTCGTAGGGTTCGGACGGCTGCGTTTTCCCGCCGCCGGGAATCACGTAGCAGGTGGTTCGATCTTCCTCACGGACATAGCTCTTTGCCACCCGCATGACGTCCCCGGGGGTGACCTGCGCGATCTTCTCCAGGTAGTCCTCCAGGTAGGTCCACCCTACCTGGACCTCCATGGTGGCCAGGGTCCCGGCCAGCTCCTCGTTGCTCCGGAGGCGGGTCAGGAACTCGTACCGGGCGAGCTTTTTCACGCGGTCCAGCTCCCGCCGGGTCACGGGCTCCCGCTCGAGTTGCTCCACCTGCTCGAGGAGCAGGCCTTCCAGCTCGCGGCAGGCCTCTGTGTAGGCCTTGCGCCGGGCCGCATCGTCCAGGTCCTCCTCCTTGACCGCTTCCGGATCGTTGGGCGTGCCCCCCAGAATGACCGTGCCCCCGTACCGGTTGTCCGGGTTGTAGGCCCAGGCGCTCACTGCGAGCCCCTTGCGGGTCAGGTTCTGGGTCATGCGCGCGCCCCGGCCGTGGCTGAGCAGCATGGTCATTACGTCCAGGGCGTAGAAGTCTTCCGTCCCCATGGACGCCCCGTGGTGGCCTATGAGAACGAGCGGCGTGCGCGCCCCCTTGAGAAACCTCTCGACCCGGCGGGGACCTTCCTGGGGCGGATCCCGGGTCACCCGCTCGGTGGCGCGCGGCCCGGCCGGGTAGCGATCGAAGTAGATCCCGGCCAGGCGTTTCACCTCCTCCAGGTCGACGTCGCCCACGAGCACGGCGACCGCGTTGGAGGGATTGTAAAAGGTCCGGTGATAGTCCTCCGCGTCCCGGGTGCTGAAACGCTCCATGTCGGACTTCCAGCCGATGGTGGGGTTCCTGTAAGGATGGGCGGAGTGGAGCGTGGAGTCGAGGGCCAGCCAGCCCGCGCCCGACGGGCTGTTCACGTAGCGGAAGGCCCACTCCCGCTGCACCACCTCCTTTTCCACGTAGAACTCCCGAAAGGCCGGCTCGAAGATCTGCTCGCTCTGCATGGAGAACCAGAGCTCAAGCATGTCCGAGGGCACGGACATGAGATACTGGGTCTGATCCTTGCTCGTGAAGGCGTTGACGCCCACGGCGCCGTTCTTCCCGAGATGGCTGGAGAACGCCTGGGGCACGTAGATCTCCTGGACCTTCCCGCGCAGCCGGGCCATCTCCTCGCGCTTCTTCTGGATGAGCTCCTCGTCCGGATGGCGCTTTTGGCGCTCGGCCAGAACCACCTGGTAGGCCTCCTCGATCTTTTCCTGGAGCTTCCGGTCCCGCTCCGGGTCCAAGGTGCCGAAGTTCCTGGTCCCCTTGAACATCATGTGCTCGAGCATGTGGGCGATGCCGGTCCGGCCCCGCTCCTCCAGGGCCGCGCCCGCGCGGACGGCCACGCGGCACGCCACCTGGGGCGTGGTGTGGCGCTCCACCACCAGGAACAGCATGCCGTTTTCCAGGGTAAAAGACTGAACATCCACCCCGAGACCCGGGGACTCCTCTCCGGCAACGGCCAGTGCGGCCGGCAGAAAGAAAATCAGGATCAGCAGCAGGGCCTTCCGTACGACATTCCGATTCATCGGGTCATTCTCCTTCTGAAGCGTTGGCAATCATTCCATGCCGGAGGTTCGTGCTCCGGCCGTCAAGACGCAGTTCCGGACAATCCTCTATACCATAATCATCAAACCGCAGGCCGAAAGACAGAATACCACGGGCCGGGATCCGGCGCCAGAAGACCATGCCGCCGCAAGGTTTCGACGATCAGGCCGGGTGTAAGACCCCGCCCCGCGGGAACAGTCGCTTTCATCAGCGGGGGCGATCCGGAGCCCGGGACGGGTCATGAAAGTTTGGGGCTTGGAGAGCGGCGGAGAAAGCGATATGGTGGGGGCATCCTACCCAGGGGGTGAAGGCATGACCGAGGAACGGCGCATCATTACCATGCTCGTGGAGAACGAACCCGGGGTCACCGCCCGCGTCGCGGGCCTGTTCGCCCGCCGGGGGTACAACATCGAGACCATCTGCGGCGCCCCCACCGCCAACCCGAAGATGTCCCGCATCACCATTACGCTCTGGACCCGCGAAGAGCAGTTCGAGCTGGTCATGAAGTATCTGAGGCGCCTGATCAACGTCATCAAGGTCCGGGACATGACGGGTGAAAAAGCGGTCCGCCGGGAGCTGGCCCTGATCTGCGTCCGGGCCGGGCAGGAGAATCGCGCCGAGATCCTCAGGGTGGTGGAGAGCTTCCGGGGAAGGATCGTGGACACGGGCAGGACCCACTACATCCTCGAGGTGGTGGGCGGCCCGGACAAGATCGCCGCGCTCCTGCAGCTGCTCGAGCCCATGGGGGTCAAGAAGCTGGCCCGGTCGGGGGTGCTTGCCCTCTACCGCGAACCGGGGTAGGGGATGGGTGAAGGGCGGGCGGAAAACGCACAACCACACCATCAGTCCATGGCGGCGACGACCTCGAAGCCCCCGGTCTCCAGGGCCTTTCGAATGCGGTCCGTCTTGCAGGCGGCCAGGCGGAAGAAGTAGACGCGCCGGTCGATGTCCTGCGCGGTCATGCCCACGTTGATCACGTCCCCGCCGTGGTCGTTGATGATCTGGAGGGCCTCGCGCAGGCGGCCGGGTTGGTCGCCGACGGCCACATCCACCCGGGAGGTGGCCGTCATCACGCCCATCATGTCGATGAAGGCCCGAAGGATGTCGGACTCCGTGATGATGCCCACCAGCGTTCCACCTTCCACCACGGGGATGCCGCCGATCTTGTAGTTGTAAATGGCTTTGGCCGCAACCTCCACGTCGTCGTCGGGCTCCACGGTGATCGGCTTGGCGATCATGAGGTCGGACAGGGAGAGATCCGCAACCATGGACGGAATCAGCCCCTGCTTCAAATCGGCCAGGGTGACGAAGCCCTCGAGCCGTTTCCCCTTGGATACGACGGGAAGGTGCCGGATCGAGTTGGTCTTCATGACGCCTATGGCCTCCTCGATGGAGGTGCCTTTCGGTATGGTGATCGGATCGGGAATCATCAAGTCGCGGATCTTCATAGCGGCCTCTTTTCAGGCTGTGGACGAGGGGCTCCGAGTCCTCATGGCGCCGCAAAAGCCTCGACGCAAAGGACCTGCCATCGCGATATCAAAAGGGTACGGCTTTTTCCAGCGGCGGCTGATCCGGTTCTTGGGAAGCCGTCGATCCTTGCTGATTTCGATCCATTGTATTTTGCCTCGACCGGCAGTGTCAAGGCGGGAGGGTGGAGGAGCGGTTTGTGTGTCTTGAGTTTCCCGTCCATTGCCGGTATAACAAAAGTGCGGGAGAGACCCTTGCATGAAGCTCGTACTCTTCGACATCGAAGGCCATCTGCTCGATCCGGCCGGACCCGGCACGCGACCGGCGGAGGCGGCCTCTGTCCTTTGGGGATTGTGATGGCGGCCCGGGGGTACATCGTGTGCGAACGCCGCAAATCGAGACCCCGCATGCAGATCGAAGTCTGCCTGCGGTGCAGGTGGAAAAGGGGCTGCCGCCCGCTCATGGAGTATCTCCAGCCTTCCCTCTTTCCAATGCACCGCGAACGCAGCGCGAGATGAGGAGCCAGGCCTTGAGACCGATCCAAGCCGTTGGATTCGACCTGTTCAACACCCTGATCACCGTGGAGAGAGGCGCGCTCGAGGACGCCGTGGGCCGACTCGTTCAAAGCCTCGTCGCGAGCGGCCTCGCAGTGGACGGCGCCCGGTTCGTGGAGGACCACCGCAGCGCGGCCCTGCGGTTCATCGAGGAGACCCGCAGGGACGGGCGCGAGACCCACAACCGCTTCTGGATCCAGGCGGCACTGGAGGTCCAGGGAGTTCTCGTCTCTCCGGAAGACCCCCGCATCGCAGAAGGGGTGGAAGCCTACTTCTCGGCCTTCCTGGACCACGTCCGTGTGATCCCCGGCACCCTCGAGATGCTCGAGACCGTCGGGCAACGATACCGGGTGGGGCTCCTTTCCAACTTCACCCACACGCCCGCGGCTCGGGCCATCCTGGAGGCCGTGGGGCTGGCTCCGCATTTCGAGGTTTGCGTCATCAGCGGGGAGATCGGTTTTCGAAAGCCCCACGCACGGGCCTTCGAGGCCCTGCTGAGCGAGCTCGGTGTGGCGTCCCCCGACATGCTCTATGTAGGGGACGATCCGGAGGCCGACGTGGCGGGGGGCCTTCAGAGCGGGCTGCGGCCCGTGTGGAGCACTTACGTCCGAGATCGCGGCATGCCGTTCGCCCCCGGGTACGACCCCGGCGATCAAGACCTCGGGGAATCGGGGGTTCCCCGCATCTCGGACTGGGCCGACCTGATCGCCCTCCTGGACGAAGAGCACCCTCCCTGCTGAAGAAGGTCCCTAACCCGATGCGGAAGAAGGCCCCCTGGGCCGGAGGGCGTGCTTGCGCGCGATCTCGCGCCTGATCTCCTCGGGATCCCCGAAGTAGACGCAGTGCGCGGGACAGACATTGTCCGCGCACGGGGGCATGAGCTCGTTGTCCACCCGGTGAAAGCAGAGGTTGCACTTTCCGGCCACGCCTCTCTCCGGGTCGAGGTCAATGGCGTCGTAAGGGCATGCGTCCGCGCAGAGCCCGCACCCGGAGCACGCCTCGTCGTCCAGGACGACAATGCCGTCGTCCCGCGTGGAGACGGCGTCCTCGGGGCAGACCTCCACGCAGGCGGGCTCGTCGCAGTGGCGGCAGACCCGCACGCGAAACGTGAACGAGGGTCTCCCGCCGGTCATTTCCGGGCCCTCCTCCAGGACCCGGATCAGCCGGACGCCCGCGGGATCGCGATTCTCCTGCTTGCAGGCCAGCTCGCACGTCCTGCACCCCCAGCAGGAGTCGTGGTCGATGATCAGCTCATAGGGCCTCATGCGCTCCCTCCCCCGCCGCCCTCGGGCCGGATCCTGCAGAGAAGCGTCCGCACATGGGTGGCGCCCATGGCGGGATCGCAGTCCTCGTACGCGTTGCTCGTGAGCACGTTGATGTTGGACTCCTCCCACCCGTGGCCGGGATCTTTCCTCTCCGGGAACCACCAGCCGTGCTCCGCGGAAACGATCCTGGGGTCCATGCCCTCGAACAGCCTGGCGCGCTGCCGCACCTCCCCCCGGGGGGATTCGATCACCACCCAGTCCCCTTCCCGGATGCCCTCCCTTGCGGCGGTCTCGGGGTGAATCTCCACCACGGGATCCGGGTGCAGCTCCCGGAGCCACGGGAGCTGCCGGTTCTCGGTGTGGAAAAACCCCGGCAGGCGCCTCCCCGTGATCAGGATGTAGGGATACCGCTCGAAGAGCTCGGGCGTGCTGACCGGGCTCTCGGGCGGCTCCCTGTACTGCGGCAAAGGGTCGTACCCCCAGCGCTCCAGCAGGGTGGAGTAGAGCTCGAACCTGCCGGTGGGCGTGGAAAAACCGTTTTGCTCGTACTTTCTGTATGCCACCTCGCCCCGGGCGTAGTCCATCTCCTTGAACTCCTTCCAGGTCACCCCCATGGGCTTGAGGATGAAGTCCAGGGCGCCTTCGAAGTCGTCCCACCAGAACTCCCCCTGTCCGACCCTGTGGGCCAGGTCGTTGAGCATCTCGTGGTCCGAGCGGCACTCCCCGATCTGGACCGCCTTTCTCCTCGGCAGGAGGTACCCGTGGCGCTTCCAGAAGTCGCCGACATAGTCCATCTCCAGCCAGGTGGCGGCGGGCAGGACGATGTCCGCCAGCTCCGCTGTGGGGGTCAGGAAGAAGTCCGCCACCACGTGGAAATCCACGGCCTCGAGGGCCCTGTAGACCTCCCTGGCATTGCCGCGGGTCATCAGAGGGTTCGAGCTGATGAAGAAGAGCATCTTCACGGGATAGGGCTTTTCCTCGAGAACGGCGTCCCACACGCACTTGGGGTTGATGATGGCGAAGTTCCCGGCCAGCCTGAACCGGTCTCCGCCCAGCCGCTTTTCGGCCTGCTCCGGCGGCAGCATGTCATGGGCGCCGAACCGGCCCACGTTGACGATCCTGGGCGGCTTGAACAGGACCTGCCCGCCCTTGGCGTCGATGTTGCCGGTGATGCCCATGAGGGCCAGGAGAGCCCGGTTGTTGTCCGCGCAGTTGACCTGCTGCTCGATGGCCACCCCCCACTGAACAACGGCCGGCCTGGTGGTGGCAAAGAGCCGGGCCGCCTCCTGAATCTTCTCCCTGGGGACCCAGGTGATCTTCTCCACCCGCTCCGGCGGGTACTCGTCGACCCGTTCGACGAACGGCTCCCACCCGTAGACGTGGTTCTCCACGAACTCCTTGTCATAGAGCTCCTCGTGGACGATCACGTGGAGCATGCCCAGGGCCAGGGCCGTGTCCGTGCCCGGCCTCAGGGGCAGCCACACGTCCGCGCGGGCCGCGATCCGGGTGAGGCGGGGGTCCACGGCGATGAGCCTGGCGCCGGCGTCCAGGGCCTGGGAGAAGGACTCCCCCTTGTAGCAGTCCGGATTGCTGATCACCACGTTGTTGCCCCAGACCATGATGCACCGGGGATGGTTCTCATAGTCCGCGATCGGGTTGGTGCCGCAGGTGATGATGGTGGTGGCGATCCTGGGACCGTAGCAGAAGTGCCCGGCCGTCAGGACGTTCGGGGTGCCGAGGAGATTGGCGAAGCGGTAGATCACCGCCTCGTTGTCCCGCCCCGTTCCGTAGCCGAGGACAATGGACTCCGCTCCGTGCTCCTCCTTGTACCGGAGGATCCTCTCGGCGATCGCATCCAGGGCCTCGTCCCAGGAGATGCGCTCCCACCGGCCGCTCCCTTTGGGGCCCGCGCGGCGAACCGGGTGGGTCAGCCGGTCGGGGTGATAGACCAGCTGGGTCGCGCCGATGCCCTTGGAGCAGAGCGTGCCGTGGTTGATGGGGCAGTCCGGGTCCCCGGCGATCTTCTCGATCCGGCCGTCCTTCAGATAGACCAGCACGCCGCAACCGCCGTGGCACATCCTGCAGTGGCTCTTCACGACGCGGTCGTAACCGTAGACCTCGACTTCTCTTTCCACGTGGGAATACTTGAACTGAGGCATGGGGGTCTCTTTCTCGCGATTTTTGTTCCGGATCGTCGCAATCCGTGAAAAACGATCCTATTATACGGAAAACGTCACTGCAATGTGTTCTCTTCCCGGGGCATCAGGAGCTTCGACTCTGCCTACCCGCCCGGCGCCAGCATCGCAGCCAGCTTCTCCCGGCTCCGCACCAGGTAGTCCCGGTCCGGAGAGAACACCTCCAGGGTCAGGGTGCCTTTGTAGCCGATCCGCTTCAAGGCGTCCATGAGCAGCGGGAAGTCCACGCTGCCCGCGCCCACCGGGAGGTGATCGTCCTCCCGGCCCCGGTTGTCACTGGCGTGCACGTGCCCGATCCGCCCGCCGTGCCTTTGGATGAAGGCCAGGTTCCGATCCTCGCCCACGGTCCCGATGTGGGCATGCCCCAGGTCCAGGGTCATCTCGAGCGTGGGGTATTGCGCCAGCACCGCGTCGAAATCCTCCGGCTCGGTGAGCGACAGGGAGCCCGGGGTCATGTTCTCCAGGACCACCCGGAGCCCCAGGGAGCCGGCGCGGCTCAGGACGGTGTCGAGGCTCTCCATGATGTAGCCCCGGACGAGGTCGGGCGCCCGCCTGCCCAGCCCCTGGCCGTGGGCCGGGTGGAGCACGACCTTCTCGGCGCCCATGTCGCGGGCGGTCGCCAGCGAGTCCAGGAGCTCGGCCACGGAAGCGTCCCGCAGGGCCGGTGTGAGGTCGGCCGCCGAGACAAAGGTGGGAAGGTGGCAAACGAGCCCCAGGCCCACCCGCCGCAGCGTGGCCACGACATCGTCCATTCGCTCCCTCAGCAGGAGATGATGGGCCTGCGGCGCGTCCATGGTCACCTCCACGTAGTCGAACCCGAGCCGCGATATTTCCTCGATCTCGGAGACGACGGGATGCAGGGGCGAGTTCATGGCACCGAACCGTATCATGCACTCCTCCTCTCGAATCGGCATTATACATCGGTTACTCCGAAACTGGGGGGACCGGGCAAACCCTTTTTCGCTCGGTGAGCCGGAGCACGTCCCGCAGGCGGTCCTCCCCCCTGGCGTTGCGCCAGTCGGTCTCAAAGTCCCGGTCCCCCACGATCTGGGCCAGGACGGCCAGGGTGCGCATATAGGAGTCCC
>JAIPEI010000003.1 GCA_021737245.1 Deltaproteobacteria bacterium
TCCTCACTCAGCCTCCGACCCACGGACTTGCCCTTCTCCTTGCGGGTATAAAGATAGTATGGACCATTGACAACCAGATCTTTTGACCCTTTTCGCTTCGTCTTGAGGAACTGTTCTGTAACGGAACCCTTTCTCATGGTTCGTATGTTGCGAATTTCTGTGAGGATCTGCTCCCTGCGACCTTCCAGCTCCTGGATCTCGATCATAGGCCCCTCCCTGCCATTGTTGTAAAACTACAACAATAGGAGGGCCGCCACACAGAGTCAAACCCAAAAACCCTCATTCATGTCGCAGGCCCTCAGTCCCGAAAGGGGTTGTCTGGCATGCCGCATTCGGATACGATGCCCATCTGTGCCGTCCCCGGCGGATGTTCAACCGGGTTGACCGGCCTCACGCGTGCGGAGGGGGATGTTGGAAGACGAAAGGCTTGTGGAAAGGCAGGGCCCCCGGGTCTACACCGTCTCAGGGTTGACCGCGGAAATCCGCGGCCTCCTGGAGGAGCGGTTTCCTTTCGTCTGGGTGGAAGGCGAGGTCTCCAACGTTCGGACGCCGGCCTCAGGCCACTGCTACATGGGCATTAAGGACGAGGCCTCCCAGATACGGGCCGTGATGTTCCGACCCAGGGTGAGGACCCTCCGTTTCCGGCCGGAGGACGGCATGAAGGTGATCGCCCAGGGACGGGTCGGCGTGTACGAACCCCGCGGGGAGTACCAGCTCGTCCTGGACTACCTTGAACCCCTGGGCGTCGGCGCCCTTGCGCTCGCCTACGAGCAGCTCAAGCAGAAGCTGTCCGCGGCAGGGTGGTTCCGGGAGGAGAACAAGAAGCCCCTCCCCTTCCTTCCGTCGCGCGTGGCCGTGATCACGTCTCCGACCGGAGCGGCCGTTCGCGACTTCCTGAATGTCATTCAACGCCGGTTCGGCAACATAGCGATCACGGTGGTTCCGGTTCGCGTACAGGGGGACCGGGCGGCCGGGGAAATCAGCGAGGCGATTGAAACCGTCAATCGGTGCCTCGACGTCGACGTCATCGTCCTCACCCGGGGAGGCGGGTCCCTGGAGGACTTGTGGCCGTTCAACGAGGAGATTACGGCCCGCGCCATTCGAGACTCTCGCATACCGGTCGTCTCCGCTGTCGGGCACGAAATCGACGTGACCATCGCCGACCTGGTCGCGGACCTTCGCGCACCGACGCCCTCGGCCGCAGCCGAGCTGCTCGTATCGGAGAAGGAGATCCTGGTAAGGTCGATCCATGAACTTCGCGAGCGGCTTCTCACCGGCATTCGAGCCCGCTGCCGGCGGCGCATGGAGCGCCTGGGTCACCTGGAGTCCAGGCTTCGGGATCCCAGGAAGGCGATCGAGCATTCCTGGATGCGGCTCGACGATCTTGCGGGTCGTCTCGTACGCAATGAAGCCTTCCTGATCCGGGAAAACGCCGCGAGGGTTCGATCCTCCACCGGCCGGCTCATGAGAAACGGCCCCCAACACCGCATCCAGGAGTTCCGGCGGGAGCTGCGGTTCTGCCGGCGCACCCTCGACGCGGGCATGAAACGAACCCTTTCCACCCATTGTTCCGCCCTTTCCGTTCTCGGTGGGCGCCTCAAGGGCCTGGATCCCCGCGGTGTGCTCCAGCGCGGGTACAGCATCACGAGGCTGCTGCCGGAAGGCCGGGTTTTGCGGCAGGCCTCGGAGGCTCAAAAGGGAGACCGCGTAGAGGTGACCCTGGCCCGGGGGATCCTCGAGTGTCGAATTGACAATACCCATAATTCGTAAGATAGTGAAAGATTGTACCGGTTCACGGCGCGTGACGTTCCTCTCAGTGTTGCCCCGGGCCCGTCGCGGCCGCCTGCCGGAGTGCCCTGCCTGCGAGGATGACGGACCGGAACCCGGCGGGAGATCCCAAGGGACAGACGCGAGGAAGGACCATGGCTGAAAAGACCTTTGAAGACTCCATGAAACGACTCGAGGAGATCGTCCAGCAGCTCGAGGGCGGGGAAATGCCGCTGGAGGACTCCCTCCGCGTGTTCGAGGAAGGGATGAAGCTCGCCGCTTTCTGCTCCCGAAAGCTGGAAGAAGCGGAGAAAAAGGTCACCCTTCTGGTTTGTGAACAGGGGGGAGGGCTGGTCGAAAAGCCCTTCGGACCCGACGAGGCCGAGGACGACACCCCATGATGCATCTCAAACCGTACCTCGCCGAGAAACGTGAGATCGTGGACCGCGCGCTCGAGTCCTGCTTTCCCCCCCCGGCGGGTCCGGCCGGAGACGTAGTCCGGGCCATGACCTACAGTCTCTTCGCCGGGGGAAAGAGGCTCCGTCCGATCCTGTGCATCGCCGGAGCCGAGGCGACCGGCGGAAGAGCCGAGGATGTCCTTCCCGCGGCCTGCGCCCTCGAGATGATTCACACCTACTCTCTCATCCACGACGATCTGCCGGTCATGGACGACGACGATCTGCGGCGCGGAAAGGCGACCAACCACAAGGTCTTCGGAGAAGCCATCGCCCTCCTGGCCGGCGACGGGCTGCTCACCGAAGCCTTCGCCGTGCTGGCGGGCATGAGCCTTCCCGTGACCACATCCCCGAACGCCCTCACGCGGGTCATACGGTGGGTCTCCGAAGCGGCGGGATACCGCGGCATGGTCGGGGGACAGGTTGCGGACATCCAGTCCGAAGGAACCCCGCCCGACGAGGAACGGGTTCGGTTCATCCACACCCACAAGACCGCGGACCTGATCACCGTCTCCTCTGTGTGCGGCGCGGTTCTCTGCGGCGCCCACGAGGAGTGGATCGATGCCCTCACAGCGTACGGACGTGGGATCGGCCTCGCATTTCAAATCTCGGACGACATTCTGAACATCGAGGGGGACCGCGGTACCCTGGGCAAAAAGGTCGGCAGCGACGTGGAACGGGGCAAGGTCACGTGGCCCGCGGTCTTCGGCCTCGAGGAGTCTCGCAGGGCCCGGGAGGACTTGGTCCGCGGCGCGCTGGACGCCTTGAACCCATTGGATCACCGGGCGGATCCGTTGCGGGCCGTCGCCCGGTACATCGTCGAGAGACAGAGATGAGCGAAGAAAACCGACAGGAAGGAATCCTGGCGGGCATTGAAAGCCCTGCCGACCTGCGGGGACTGTCGGTCCAGGAGCTGGAGCAGCTCGCGGCCGAGATCCGCAGCGAAATCATCGAGACCGTCTCCAGGAAAGGCGGGCACCTGGCGCCCAGCCTCGGCGTCGTGGAGCTCACCCTCGCCCTCCATCAGGTGTTCGACACGCCACGGGACAAGATCATCTGGGACGTGGGACACCAGGCCTACACCCACAAGCTGATCACGGGAAGACGGGACCGTTTCGAGACCCTCCGCACCTACGGTGGGATCAGCGGATTCCCCAAGCGTGCGGAAAGCCCCTACGACCCCTTCGACACGGGACACAGCAGCACGTCCATTTCCGCGGGCCTCGGCATCAGCACCGCAAACGAGTTCAAGGGTCTTCACAACCGGGTGATCGCGGTGATCGGAGACGGATCCATGACCGGCGGGATGGCCTACGAAGGCCTGAACCAGGCCGGGCACATGGAAAAGGATCTGATCGTGGTCCTGAACGATAACGAGATGTCCATCGCGCCGAACGTGGGGGCATTCTCCTCCTTTCTCAGCCGCAAGATGTCCGGCAAGCGGTTCGTGAACTTCCGAAAGGATCTGGAAACCTTTCTGAAATCCATTCCCGGCGTGGGAGAGAACATCCTGAACATTGCGCGCCGGAGCGAGGACTCGTTCATCACCTTTTTCACCCCCGGCATGCTCTTCGAGGCGTTCAAGTTCAAGTACATCGGCCCTATCCACGGGCACCGGCTCGACCGGCTCATCGAGACCTTTCAGAACACGCTTCACATTCCGGGGCCCGTGCTCGTCCACGTGCTCACAGTCAAGGGTAAAGGATACCCGCCGGCGGAGAAGGATCCCGCGCACTTCCACGGGGTGGGAGTCTTCGAGATCGAGACCGGGACGCCCGCGAGGGCCGCTCACCCCCCACCGCCGACCTACACGGAAGCCTTCGGGGACGCCATGGTGGAACTGGGGGAGAAGATCCCCGAGCTCTTCGCCATTACGGCGGCCATGCCCGAGGGCACCGGCCTGAACCGGTTCTCCCAGACCTTCCCCGACCGCTTTCTGGACGTGGGCATCGCCGAGCAGCACGCCGTCACTTTTGCGGCCGGCCTGGCCGCGGAAGGGCTGCGGCCCGTGGTGGCCGTTTACTCCACCTTTCTCCAGCGGGCCTACGACCAGGTCATCCACGACGTCTGTCTCCAGAACCTCCCCGTGGTCTTCTGCCTGGATCGCGGCGGGCTCGTCGGGGAAGACGGTCCCACCCACCACGGTCCGTTCGATCTCTCTTTCCTGCGCATCCTTCCGAACATCACCGTCATGGCCCCCAGGGACGAGAACGAGCTCAGGCACATGCTCTTTACGGCCCTCAAGCAGCCCGGACCCGTGGCCGTGCGCTACCCCAGGGGAGCCGGCACCGGCGTTCGCCTCGACAGCGATTTCCGCGAGATCCCGATCGGAAAGGCCGAGCGCCTGCGCGAAGGAAGCGATCTCACCATCTTCGCCGTCGGAAGCATGGTCGTCCCCTCGCTTGCAGCCGCCGAAACCCTCGAGGAGAAGGGAATCCATGCCGAGGTCGTCAACGTCCGCTTTGTCAAGCCCCTGGACCCGGCCCTGGCCGACCACGCGCTGGGCACGGGACGCGTGCTCGTGGTGGAGGAAAACACCCGGGCGGGCGGACTGAGCGGTGCGGTCTTGGAATCCTTCAACGACAGCGGGATCCTCGGCAACATCGCGGTCCGGCGAATGGGCCTGCCCGACCGCTTCGTCGAGCACGGTTCGATCGACGTTCTCCGGTCCCTGTGCGGGCTGGATGCCGCGTCCATCGTGGAGGAAGCCGAGCATCTCTTCCCCTAGACATCGAGATTCCAAACAGAGGCTGGATCTGCTCCTGGTCCGCAAAGGGCTGGTCGAGAGCCGCGAGAAAGCGCGCGCCCTTATCATGGCCGGCGTCGTGGAGGTGGGCGGAGTGCGAGTGGACAAACCAGGCCACGTGGTTCGGGAATCCGCGGGGATCACCCTCCGGGCGTCCTCCCCGCCCTATGTGAGCCGCGGAGGCCTCAAACTGGCCGAGGCCCTGCAACGGTTCTCAGTGGACGTGCGGGGCGGAACGATCCTTGATGTGGGCGCATCCACCGGCGGCTTCACCGACTGCCTCCTTCAGAACGGCGCCGCACGGGTGATCGCCGTGGACGTGGGACACGGCCAGTTCCACTGGACCCTGCGAAACGATCCGCGGGTCCGCCTTATGGAAAGGACGAACATCCGCTACGTCACGCCCCAAGACCTGGGCGAACCCGTCCAGGGGGCGGTGATCGACGTTTCCTTCATCTCACTGAGAATCGTGGTCCCGGTGGTGGCACGGCTCCTGGACGCAGGGAGCTGGATGGTGACCCTCGTGAAGCCGCAGTTCGAGGTGGGGCGGGAGCGGGTGGGCAAAGGCGGGGTGGTGCGGGACCCTGCGCTCCACGCGGAGGTCCTGGAAGAGCTTTCCGGGCGCTTCCGGTCCGAGGGCTGGTCCGTGAAGGCCCAGGCGGAATCGCCCATCCTCGGCCCCAAAGGGAACCGCGAGTTTCTGCTCCATCTGGAGGAGAGTCGTCCCGGATAAGCCGCAGGATCGTTCCGATGTGCCGGCCGCAGACGGGGCGGACTCCGGCGCCGGGGCATACCGCCGCCTCCGGCGCGGGAGGTTCTCCCGGTCGTTCGTTGCTCGATGACCCGCTGCGCTTCGGGTCAGTGACCCCTGCGCTTGGACGCCTTCAGCGGATTGATTTTGCCGTTTGCCTGGGTGCCGTTCGAGGCCTTCACATGGGTGGCCATGCTGCAAACCCCCGAGCGCCACTTGACGGAAGGATCGGGGAAGCTGATGCAGTACTTGCCGCCGGAAAACTCCTGAACGCGCTGGCAGCCCTCGCACTGCTCGATGATCGTGTGGCAGTGACCTCCGTTGAACCGGCAGCCGCTCTTCTCCATGAAGAAACAATCCTGACCTTCCTTTACCGTTGCACAAAGCATGGGTATCACGTCCTTTCTTCTAAAATAAGGCCCTGGCAATGCCAGGGCCTGTGAAAACCAAAATCAGAAAATTATAGTACCTATTTTTCCAGTGTCAATCCTTTTTTGGAGCAACGCGCGCTTTCAGTCCCGCTCCCGGAACGGAAAGACGTTGACCCGGGTCGCGAAGGTGGTAGGATTGCGCTTCCTGCGTGACACCACTCCAAGGAGGAAAGCGCATCATGAATCCCCGCGAAACCGTGGTCTTCGAAAATGGCCGCCTTGCGGTTCCCGACCATCCGGCCATCCCCTACATCGAAGGAGACGGCATCGGACCGGACATCTGGAAGGCCGCGTCCCGGGTCATCGACCGTGCCGTAGAGCTCTGCTGGCAGGGTGAGCGAAGCATTGTCTGGGAGGAGATCCTCGCCGGGGAGAAGGCCTTCGAGGAGACGGGGCAGTGGCTTCCCCCCGAGACGCTCGAGGACTTGCGCAAGCACCGCATCGGCATCAAGGGCCCGCTCACCACGCCCGTGGGCGAAGGGTTTCGAAGCCTCAACGTCACCCTGCGGCAAAAGCTGGACCTGTACGCTTGCGTGCGCCCCGTTCGCTGGTTTCAGGGGGTGCCGAGCCCCGTTCGGGAACCCTGGAAGGTGGACATGGTGGTCTTCCGCGAAAACACGGAGGACGTGTACGCGGGCCTCGAGCTGGAGGCCGGCAGCGAAGAGGCCCTGGCCCTGCGGGCCTTCCTCCAGGAGCGGTTCGGGTGGGACATTCGCGAGGACGCCGCCCTGGGCGTCAAGCCGATCAGCCGGACGGGAAGCCGAAGGCTCATTCGGGCGGCCCTGGAGTTCGCCGTCTCCCGGGGCAGGAAAAGCGTGACCCTGGTCCACAAGGGAAACATTCAGAAGTTCACCGAGGGGGCGTTCCGGAACTGGGGGTACGCCCTCGCCAGGGAAGCTTACCCGGACAAGACCGTGGCGTGGGAGGATCTCGGGGAAAACGGCCCCGGGGACCGCGTCCTGATCAAGGACGCCATTGCGGACATCTTCTTTCAGCAGGCCCTCACGCGTTCCGACGAGTTCGATGTGATCGCCACCATGAACCTGAACGGCGACTACATCTCCGACGCGCTGGCGGCCCAGGTCGGCGGAATCGGCATGGCGCCCGGTGCCAACATCAACTACGAGCAGGGTTTCGCCCTGTTCGAGGCCACCCATGGAACGGCGCCCAAGTACGCGGGCCAGGACAAGGTCAACCCCTCTTCCCTCATCCTGAGCGGGGCCATGATGCTCGAGCACATGGGCTGGTCCGAGGCGGCGCGGCGCATCGAGCGGGGGCTGGAGAGCGCGTTCGCCCGCAAGACGGTCACCTACGACCTTGCGCGTCTCATGGAAGGGGCCCGAGAGGTCTCCTGCTCCCGCTTTGCCGATGTGGTCTGCAGCGCCATGGCGGAGGAACCGGACGGCGCCGCCTGACCTCCAGAGGGGTGGAAGGCGCCGCTCACCGCTTGTATCCAACCGGCATCACCAGCAGCGGCACCCGTTTCCCGGGCAGGCCGAGCGCTTTCCCCAGGTCGTCTTCGCGAAACGCGCCCACGATCCCGGCCCCGAGCCCCAGGGCCACGGCCTGGAGAAAGATGTTCTGCCCGATGTGTCCGGACTCGATCATGGCGTACTGCACGCCCCGCCGGCCGTACTTTCCGGTAATCCTTTCGTACTCGGCCGTGACGATCAGAATCACCGGGGCCTCGGCCACCCACGCCTGGGAGAGGGAGGCCCTGGCCACGGCCTTCCTGAGGTCTCCATCAACCCCTGAGCCCAGCTTGTGCCCCCCCGGTGCATAGAGGTACACCCCCGCATCCAACCCGCGCACATCGCCCGCCACGGCATAAACGTTCATGGGATACAGCGCCCCTGCCGAGGGCGCCGCCCGCTTCATGCCCAACGAGCCGGTCAATCCCTGGGCCGCCCAGAGGAGTTGGCCCAGCTGCTCCAGGGTCAGGGGCCTGGATCCAAACGCGCGGACCGTCCTCCGCTCCAGTATGGATCGCTCCAGGCTGATCTGCCCGTCGATTTTGGGTCTGGGAAGTCTCATGGCCTCCTCCCTCCCGATTTTCCATCCTGCTCTTCGGCTTGCGATCCCTGAACCGGGCGACACCTGCTACCTGCATCTCCGGTAAATCCGAAATCGTTCCATTCAGATTGTACCATTTCACCACCGGGATCGGCAAAACCATTCAACTCCGGCACGGACCGTGCCGATAACATGGTTGGAACCGGCACCCGACGGTCAGCTCAACACACTGGATTCCGCAAAGCCCGGCACGGCCATGAAACGAACCGCCTTCTGGATTTCCTGCCTGATCCTGCTGCTCCCCCTACCGGGGTTCGGAGACGAGAACGCTTCGATCCCTCCGGGCGAGGCGTTCCACGGAAGCGAACCTCCGCAGGGAAAGCGGATCCGGCTCGCCGGCAGCCTGGAGTTCCGGGGCCTGAGCCTCGCTTCGCCGGCTGAATCCGACATGCCGACCCCGTCTGTTCCCTCCTGGTGGGAGCGAAGATCGTTCTGGGCGTCTGCGGTGGGCACGGCCGCGTTGTTTCTCCTGATCCTGGCCAGCTTTCTCCTGAGATACCAGGTGAAGGCCAGGACCTCTGAGCTCTCCCGCAAGGCGCAGATGCTCCAGGAGCAGATCCGGGAACGGGATGAGATGGAAGCGGCCCTGCGGAGCTCCGAGCGTCGCTACCGCGGGGTCTTCGAAAACACGGGAACCGCAACGATCATCATCGAGGAAGACAGGACCATCTCCATGGTCAACTCGGAGTTCGAGGTCCTGTGCGGGTACACTCGAAATGAAATCGAAGGCCGCAAGGCCTGGACGGGCTTCGTGCACCCCGATGACCTGGAGAAAACGGCCCGGCACCTCGAAGCGGGGCGGAAGAGCGAGCCCCCGGTTCCCGCCGAATACGAGCTTCGATTCATCGATCGCCGGCAATCGAACAAGCGCGTCCTCCTTCGGATCGGCCCGATTCCGGGCACATCCAGGAGCGTGGTCTCCTTCATGGACATCACGTCCATGAAGGAGACCGAAAAAGCACTTCGAAACAGCGAAGAAAAGTATCGAAACATCCTTCAAAGTATCGTCGAAGGATATTACGAGGTCGATCTGCGAGGCAACTTCACCTTCGTCAACGATGCCATCTGCCGAATTTTCGACTACGCCAAGGAAACGCTTCTGAGGATGAACCTGAAGGAGTTTACGGATCCGGAAAACGGCCGCAAGGGCAGGGAGGCCTTTCGCTCGGTGTACGAGACCGGCAGCGTCATAGAGGCGTTCGAGTGGTGCATCACTCGAAAGGACGGGGTCAAACGGGACGTAGAGGCCTCCGTCTCCCTGGTCCGGGATTCACAAGACCGGCCTTTGGGATTCCGCGGAATCCTCCATGACGTGACCGAGCGCAAGCTCGCCGAGGAGGAGCGCAATCAGCTGTCCCTCCAGTTGAGGCAGGCTCAGAAGATGGAAGCCCTGGGGACCCTCGCCGGCGGAATCGCTCACAATTTCAATAACCTTCTAATGGGGATCCAGGGGTATGCCAGCCTGATGCTCCTGGAGGCCGCCGAGGACCGGCCGCAGAGAAAGATGCTTGAACGCATCCAGAAGCAGGTCCAAAGCGGTGCCAGATTGACGACCCAGCTCCTGGGCTACGCACGGGAGGGCAAATTCACGGTACAGCCCTTCCAGCTGAACGACATGGTGAGGGAGACGGCCGGCACCTTCGGTGCGACAAGAAAAGACATCATGGTGACCATGGATCTGGATCCGGCCCTGCCCCCCATCCTGGGAGACAACGGCCAGGTCGAACAGATCCTGATGAACCTGCTCATCAACGCGGCCGACGCCATGCCCCGCGGCGGCGAGGTCGTTCTTCGAACCCATCCGGCCACCCCGGACATGATGCTTGAAAAGCCTTACGAGCCCAGGGCGGAGCTCTACGCGCTCCTGTCCGTTCAGGACAACGGGCTCGGCATGGACCGCGAGACCCGGGACAGGATCTTTGAACCATTTTTCACCACCAAGGGGCTGGTCAATGGAACCGGCCTCGGGCTCGCCTCGGTATACGGCATCGTCAAGGCGCACGGGGGGTACATCGACGTGGCCTCCGAGCCGGGGCGGGGGACCACATTCTCGGTGTTCCTGCCGGCCGCCTGCTCATCCGACACGGCTCCCGCTCCCTCCCAAGACCAGGCGCGAGGCGGGCCGGAGACCATCCTCCTCGTGGACGATGAAGAGATCATTCTCGAGGTGGGAGGTCGAATGCTTCGTCAGCTCGGGTACCGCGTCCTGTCCGCCGGGAGCGGGGCCGAGGCCCTGGATGTCTACGGTTCCCACGACGGCCCCATCCACCTGGTCATCTTCGACATGATCATGCCCGGCATGAGCGGGAGTGAGTTCTTCGAGGGCATTCGGGGCCTCGATCCCGGAATGCGGGCGCTTCTGTCCAGCGGATACGGCCTCAACAGCCAGGCCCGCGAGATCCTGGATTCCGGCTGTTCCGGGTTTATCCAGAAGCCGTTCGACCTGCGTGAGCTTTCCCGGAAGGTCCGCGAACTCCTGGAGGCCTGATCGGCCTTCCTCCCTCCTCAATAGCGCATCTTGAAGCCCGGACCCCGGGCCGGGGATTCCCTGCTTCCACCCTCGAGCCCGGATCGCCGCCTCGATCCGGACTTGGGAATTGACAGGCCGGCCCAGGCGTGCCTAAATGGTGCCCATATAAACGAACTTTGACGGATTCGCAAAAACCCGCTCATCCGCCGCTGGTAACGCTTTAACCTGTTGAAATGACAGGGGCAGATCTCTTGCTTTATGGCTTTTTGCGACGGTATCGGCTTTGGGCATTGCTGCGTTTCCAATTCAGAAAAGATTTTTTCAAGATCTCGGAGTTTGCGCGCTTTGTATGGTTCACGGCAAAGCGTTTTGGGTTTTCCGGGCGGAGCCGTGCCCGCCCTTTTCGGAGGAGGATGAATGAGGCTCGAGTCCATCGAGGCCCGGGATCTGCCGGACGCCTGGTTTCAATGCGTGTACAGGCTCCTCGAAACGGGTTGTGAGTACACCATCGACCGGGGCAGTTATGAAGGACAGAAGCGGCTGGAGTTCGATTACGTCACCGTACACATCCGGCACCCCCGGGTTCGGCCCCTTCTTCCCGACATTCCCCCGGCCCTCGGCACCCCGAACCCGGTGGCCGAAGGCTACCTCGAGGAGTACCTTCCCTACCTGATGACATCGATCAAGCAGCCCGGGGAAGACTACACCTACGGCTGGTACCTGGAGGGCCAGATCGCGGAGGTCATCCGGATGTATCGGGAGGACGGCTTCGGGACCAACCAGGCCTACATGACGGTCGGGGACCCCCAGGCCGTCTTCCTGAAAGATCCCCCTTGTCTTCGGGGAATCGACACCCGCGTGCGGGAGGAGAAGCTGCACTTCATCGTTTATTTCCGATCCTGGGACCTCTGGAACGGATTCCCCGCAAACCTCGGCGCCATCCAGCTTCTCAAGGAGTATATGGCCTCGGAGATCGGGATCGGGGACGGCGAGATCGTCGCGGCGAGCAAGGGGCTCCATCTCTACGACTATGTGTGGGAGCTGGCCAAGCTCAGGACCATGTGCGAAAACCCGTCGGCCCTCAGAGGAGAGGCCCGTTGACATGACCGGGATGAACATGTCAAAGCCGCGCCTGGACGAAGGCATCCATCATCTCGATCCCCCGTTGCAGGAGAGCCGGCCCCTGGAGGGTTGGAGCGGCCCGGATCTCAAGGGGCTCACAGGGCCCGAGACCGAGGCCTGGTGCGAGGGGCAAGGGCTGCCGGCCTATCGGGGACGGCAGATTCGCCGGTGGCTCTTCAAGAAAGGGGCGACCTCCTTCCACGACATGACGAGCCTCCCAAAGGCCCTCCGAGAGGAGCTGGCACAGCTCGCCGTCGTGGACCGGCTGCAGCGGTCGGAGACCCGCATTTCGCAGGATGGGACCGAGAAGATCCTTTTCCGCCTGCCGGAAGGCCACAGGATCGAATCCGTGCTCATTCCCGAAAGAGATCACTTCACCCTCTGCATTTCGTCGCAAGCCGGCTGCGCCATGGGATGTCGATTCTGTGTCACGGGGCTGGGAGGCCTGAAGCGGAACCTCGCCGCCGGAGAGATCGTGGACCAGGTGGTCCAGGTTCGCAGGTCCATGGCCCGACCGGAGCGCTTGACCAACATCGTCTTCATGGGCATGGGAGAACCACTGGCCAACGATGATGCCGTCGTGCGGGCCATCCACAACCTGACATGCGACGACGCGTTGAACTTCTCCCACCGGAGGGTGACCCTGTCCACCAGCGGGCTGGTCCCCGCCATGGAACGGCTGGGACGCGACGCGAACGTGAACCTGGCTGTGAGCCTGAATGCAGCGGATGACGACACACGGGACTTTCTCATGCCGATCAATCGGCGATATCCCCTGAACCGTCTCATGGCGGCCTGCCGCGCTTTTCCCCTTCCCAACCGCAGGATGATCACCTTCGAGTACATCCTGATCCGGGACATCAACGACAGGGAGACGGATGCGCGCAGGCTGGTCCGCCTGCTCCGGGGGCTCCGGGCCAAGATCAACCTGATCCCGCTGAACCCGCACCCGTCCCTGGAGCTCTCCCCTTCCCCCCCGGATCGAATCCAGACGTTCCAGGAGGTCCTGACCCGGAATCACTACACGGCCATCGTCCGCAAGAGCAAGGGACAGGACATTTCAGCGGCCTGCGGCCAGCTGAGCGGAGAGCCGCCAGGGTGAGTCCCCCATCACCCGGCGGGAGTATCATTTCCTTGTCCCGCCCGGGATGCTGTGCTATGGGGTACACTCTTCGGAGGATTTTTGTCATGATTGACCTGAATTTTGACAAAGGAAACGGCCTGCTGCCGGCCATTGTCCAGGACCAGGCGAGCGGGCGCGTGCTCATGCTCGCGTACATCAACGAGCAGTCCTGGCGGAAAACCCTGGAGACCGGCGAGGCCCATTACTGGAGCCGGTCCCGCAGCGAGCTCTGGCACAAGGGCGGAACCTCGGGACATGTGCAGAAGGTCCGCGACGTATTCGTCGACTGCGACAACGACACTGTTCTGCTGCAGGTGGAGCAGGTGGGAGGAGCCGCCTGCCACACCGGGTACGAGAGCTGCTTTTTCAAAAAAGTGACCCCCGAAGGCGCGCTCGCCGTCGTCGGGGAACCGGTGTTCGATCCCGAAAAGGTGTACGGAAAATGAAGAAACTGAAGTTCGGAATCCCCAAGGGGAGCCTCCAGAAGGCCACCATCCATCTGTTCGAGAAATCGGGGTGGCGTATCAACGTCAACGGCCGCAGCTACTTTCCCGACATCAACGACGACGCCATCGAGTGCAGCATCTGCCGCGCCCAGGAAATGTCGCGCTACGTGGAGAGCGGGGCCATCGACGCAGGCCTGACCGGCAAGGACTGGATCGAGGAGAACGAGTCGGACGTGCAGGTCGTGGACGACCTCATCTACTCCAAGGTGAGTCAGAACCCAGCCCGCTGGGTCCTGGCCGTGCCCAAGGACTCTTCCATCCGGCGGCTCGAGGACCTGAGGGGCCGCAAGATCGCCACGGAGCTCGTCAACTACACGCGGCGCTACTTCGAGGAACGGGGCATCGACGTCCAGGTGGAGTTCTCCTGGGGGGCCACGGAGGCCAAGGTGGTCTCGGGTCTCGCGGACGCCGTGGTGGAGGTGACAGAGACGGGCAGCACGATTCGAGCCCACGGCCTGGAGATCATCCACGAGTTCATGCAGAGCAACACACAGCTCATCGCCAACCGCGCGTCCTACAAGGACTCCTGGAAGCGGGACAAGATCGGCCAGATCCTCCTGCTGCTCCGCGGCGCTCTCCGCGCCGAGAACATGGTGGGGCTCAAGATGAACGTACCCAAGGAGAAGCTCGACCCCATCGTGAAGCTCCTCCCGAGCCTGCACGCGCCGACCGTCGCCCACCTCCACGAGCAGCCCTGGTTCAGCGTGGAGACGGTCGTGGAGTCCCGGAAGGTCCGGGACCTCATCCCCGAGCTCATGAAGGCCGGCGCCGAGGGAATCATCGAGTACCCGCTCAACAAGGTCATCTAGAAGCACGCCCTCCCGCCGCGCGGGAGGTCTTCGACGCGGAGCCCGCCATGAACCGCCACACCGATCGTTCCGAACAGATCACGCCGTTCATCGTCATGGAGGTCCTGGAACGGGCCCATGAGCTGGAACGGGCGGGCCGCCGAATCATACATTTGGAGATCGGGGAGCCGGATTTCCCCACGCCGGAGTGCATCTGCCGGGCTGCACAGCAAGCCATCCGGGACGGGCACACCCACTACACCCACAGCCTCGGCATCATCGAGCTTCGCGAGGCCGTTTCCCGGCACTACCTGGACGCTTACGGCGTCGAGGTCGATCCGGGCCGCGTGGTGGTGACCTCCGGCACGTCGCCGGCCCTGTTCATGGCCTTTTCAGCCCTCCTCGACCCGGGCGACGACATCATCATCTCCAACCCGCACTACCCCTGCTATCCCAACTTCGCCCGGTTCCTCGGGGCCAACCCGGCCTTTGTGGACGTGTTCGAGGAGGACGGCTTCCAGTACCGTCCGGAGGATATTCGGGCGCGCATGGGCTCCCGAACACGCGCCGTTCTCATCAACTCCCCGGCCAACCCCACGGGCAACGTCCTGTCCCCTGAGCGCATGGCGGCCGTTGCGGATCTCGGGCTCCCCATCGTAGCGGACGAGATCTACCACGGGCTCGTCTACGGAGAAAAAGAGCACACCGTCCTCGAGTACACGGACGTGGCCTTTGTCCTGAACGGCTTCTCCAAGGCCTACGCCATGACCGGCTGGCGTCTCGGTTATATCATCGCCCCGCCCCGCTTCGTCCGACCTCTGCAGAAGATCCAGCAGAACCTCTTTATCTCCGCCGGGAGCGTCAGCCAGTGGGCCGGGGTCGCGGCCTTGACCGAAGCCGGCCCCGACGTGGAGCGCATGCGCGCGGTCTACGACGAGCGACGCCGCGTCATGGTCGAGCGGCTGCGGGAGCTCGGGTTCGGTCTGCCGGTCGAGCCGGCCGGTGCCTTCTACATTCTGGTGAACGCGAAGCATCTGTCCAACAACTCTTACGATCTCGCCTTCGAGATCCTGGAGAAGGCCGGCGTGGGCGTGAGCCCCGGCATCGACTTCGGAAGCAATGCGGAGGGCTACATCCGATTCAGCTACGCCAACTCCCTGGAGAACATCCAAGAGGGCCTGGACCGCATCGAGGCGTTCATCAAGGATCGCTGAAGCTCTTAATCGGGTTAATCGAGGCAACCATGAACGTCATCTTCGTCAAGAGCGCCTTCAAACCCGATCAGTACCCGCCGGCGGACCGGCCCGAGGTGGCCTTTGCAGGCCGCTCCAACGTGGGCAAGTCCTCCCTGATCAACGTCCTCGTCCAGCGCCGCAACCTGGCCCGCACCGGGTCGACGCCCGGCCGTACCCAGTCCATCAACTTTTTTTCCCTGGACGACCGCCTCCATTTGGTGGACCTGCCCGGCTACGGCTTCGCGCGGGTGCCGCGCGAGGTCCAGCAGGCCTGGAAGCCCATGGTCGAAGCCTATCTGCAGGAGCGCAAGACCCTGCGCGCTGTGGTGGTGATTCTCGACATTCGGAGGGACCCGTCCGGCGGAGATCTGGATCTTCTCCAGTGGCTCCGGGCTTACGGGATCCCGGCGGTCGTCGTCCTCACCAAGGCGGACAAGCTCTCGCGCCAGAAAGCGAAGTCCCGGGCCGGCAAGCTGGGACGGGAGCTGGCAACGCTTTCCGCCGGGAGACCGGTCCTGTTCTCGGCCAAAAGCCGGGAAGGGCGGGGGGATATCTGGAGGCGAATCGAAGAGGTCGTGGGGAAAGAGGCTCAGCGGCCGGTGTCCAAGCCGTAGGCCTTGATCTTCTTGTGGAGGTTGCTCCGCTCGATTCCGATGGCCTCGGCGGTCTGAGAGACGTTTCCGTTGAACTCCCTCAGTTTCCTGGCGATGAACACCCTTTCAAACTCTGCCCTGGCCTCGCGGTAGGTGTCGAAATCCTCCAGGGAGGCTTCCGGGCCTCCGTGCGAGCCCTCCCCCTGGTTGAAGGGCGGGGGAATGTCTGCGGGTCGAATCTCATCGGACGACGTCATGATCACCAGCCTCTCCACCAGGTTCTTCAGCTCGCGGACGTTCCCCGGCCAGTGATATCTCTTCAACAATCGGATCGCGTCCTCAGAGAACCCCTTGGAGGGCAGGCTGGTGTTCAGTGAGACCTCCTCGGTGAACTCCTCGAGGAGCTCCGGAATGTCCTCCGCGCGTTCACGCAGGGGAGGCACGCGGATGGGAATCACGTTCAGCCGGAAGTAGAGGTCCTCCCGAAACGTGCCCTTCTCGATCTCCGCCTCGAGGTCCTTGTTCGTGGCGGCGATCACACGGACGTCCACGTGGATGGTCTTGGAGCCTCCCACGCGTTCGAACTTCTGTTCCTGAAGAATTCTCAGGGTCTTGGACTGGGCCTTGAGGCTCATGTCCCCGATTTCGTCCAGGAACAGGGTCGCCTCGTGAGCGAGATCGAACTTCCCCCGCTTCATGGCTCCCGCGCCGGTGAACGCCCCTTTTTCGTGCCCGAACAGCTCGCTTTCGATGAGCTCCTCCGGGATGGCCGCGCAGTTTACCTCCACCATGGGCTTGTGGCTGCGCCGGCTGAGCTGGTGTATGGTGTGGGCCACGAGCTCCTTTCCCGTTCCGTTTTCCCCGGAGATGAGCACCCACGCATTCGTCGGGGCCACGATGCGAATCTGCGCCTTGAGATCCCGAATCGCCTCGCTGGTGCCGGTGATCCGGTGCTTTCCCTTCTCCTTGAGCAGGCTGATCTCTTCTTCCAGCCGCTTGTGCTCGAGCGCGTTTTGAATGGTGAGGAGCACCTTCTCGAGGGACAAGGGCTTCTCGATGAAGTCGTAAGCCCCCAGCTTGGTGGCCTTGACCGCGGTCTCGATGGTGCCGTGCCCCGACATCATCACCACCTGGAGGTGGGGATGGCTTTCCTTGATCTTTACCAGGGTCTCGATGCCGTCGAGGTCGGGCATCCAGATGTCCAGAAGCACCAGGTCCGGGATCTCATCCTCGATCTTTTCCAGGGCCTCCATCCCGTTGCCGGCGTTCTGGACGTCAAACCCCTCGTCCGACAGCACCCCGTCCAGGGACTGTATGATGCTCGCCTCGTCATCGACCACGAGAATGCTTCTGGCCATGTTTGGATTCCTTCCGCCGGCGGAGTTGCAGGCGGCGCCCCCGCCGGGTTCATCCCATGCGGCCCATCATGCGAAGGGCGACTTCCGCCGTGCGTTCCGAGGCCCCGCCTCCTCCAAGGAGATCCTGGACCCGCTTCAACTCTTTTATCACATTTTCCCGATATGGACCAACCGCAAGGAATCGGGCGGCTTCACGTGCGAGGCCGGCCGGCGTCACCTTGTCCTGAACGAGCTCCGGTACGACCTCCCTCCCCGCCACGAGGTTGACGAGGCCGATGAACGGGACGCGAACCACGGCCTTTGCGATGCGATAGCTGAGCGGGCTGACTCGGTAGGCGATGACCATGGGTACATAATGAATCGCCGTCTCGAGGGTGGCCGTCCCCGACGCCACCAGGGCGGCGTCGCAGCCGGGGAGAACCATATGCATGTCGTCCCGCCACAGGTTCACCTGCACTGAGCTGTCCCGGACCCGGTCCTCGATCCGTCCGTGGGACACGGTGGAGGCCACGGGAAGAACGCACCGGAGGCCGGGCCAGACGCCGTGGAGAATCTCGGCGGCCCGCAGCATGCCGGGAAGGAGGTTGTCCACCTCATCGTCCCGGCTGCCGGGAAGAATTCCCAGCAAAGGAACATCCGGGCCCACACCCAGGCGCCGGCGCGCCTCTTCTCCGCCCGTCCCGTCGGGGACGGCGTCCAGAAGCGGATGCCCGACGTAGGTCACCGGCACGCCGGTCCGGCGGTAGACCGATTCCTCGAAGGGCAGGATCACCGCCATCCGGTCCACCCGGCGGGCGATCTTTCGAATGCGCCCGCGTCTCCACGCCCAGATCTGGGGGCTGATGTAGTAGAGAACCGGAACGCCGCATCGCTTTGCGATCCCGGCCAGGTGAAGGTTGAACTCCGGATAGTCCAGGAGTATGAGGAGGTCGGGCGGCGAGCTCTGGAGGATACGCTTGATCCGTCGCGCAGCCGACCGGATTCCGGCCAGCCGGGGAATCACCTCGGTGAGGCCGACAACGGCCATCTCCGAGGACGGGATCAGAATCTGTGCACCGGCTCCGGCCATTCGAGGGCCGCCGATCCCCTGAAACGCAACCTCAGGATCCAGGCGGTGAACGGCTCTCACCAGGTTGGCCCCGTGGATGTCGGCGGACGCCTCCCCCGCCACGATGAGAATGCGGCCGGAACGGCTCTTTTCAGCAGAGGCCCTTGAAATGCTTACACCCCTGTCCAATCTGGTCCATGATGTGGAGGGCGACCTCGAGAGCCTGCTTCCCGTCCTCACCCGAAACCTCGGGTTCCGAACCTTCCCGGACGGCCCGCACGAAAGAGGCGATCTGGTCGGCCAGGGGGTCGCTGTCGGGGTAGGTGAGTTTCCGTGTGGTAACGCCGGGCGATTCACCGCCGAGCACATCCCGCCCGTCCAGCCTGGTGATGCTGAGGTCGCGCCGGGCGCAGTTCACGGATATATACGCATCCGGCTGGAACACCCGGATCTTCCGCAGGGTCTTGTTGGACACCCGGCTTGCGGTCAGGTTGGCCACGGTTCCGTTTTCGAAGATAATCCTTGCATTGGCGATATCCGTGGACTCGGTGACCACCTTCATGCCCACCGCGTGAAGCTCGCTGACAGGCGCCCGAACGGCGTTCAAAAGGATGTCCAGGTCATGAATCATGAGATCGAGTACGACATCCACGTCCGTTCCGCGGACCGTGAAGATGTTCATCCTGTGGGCCTCGAAAAAGACGGGCCTTTCCAGGATGGATGTCATCTCGATGACCGGGGGGTTGAACCTCTCCACGTGCCCTACCTGAAGAACGAGGCCCCTGCCCCTCGCCGTATCCACGAGCCGGGCGGCGTGATCCACGCTGTAGGTGATGGGCTTCTCCACGAGCAGATGCACGCCGCCGTCCAGGACCCGCATCGCCTCCTCGTAATGGTGCTCCGTCGGCACGGCCAGGCTCAGGGCATCGACCTCGTTCAAGAGTGCGGGCAAATCCGGGAACGCGCGCGCGCCGTAACGACGGGCCATGTCCTCGGCCTTGTCCCGGTCCACATCGAACACGCCCACGAGCCGTGCGTCCTTTAATGCAGCGTACTTCTGGACGTGATAATGGCCGAGGTGCCCTACGCCGACGACGCCCACGCGAAGCTTTTCTCTTTCTGAACCCATTCGACTCCCTGTCCCCGGACCGCACGGGCCGATCCCCGCGCGCCGCAGGAGGCTAGAAGCGGTCCTCCTCACCCTCCATGGAAACGATGCAGAGGCCGTTCTCGTCGGCAAAGCGGATCATATCCGGCTTTTCGAACATCAGGGTCTTCCCGGCCTCCAGGACCAGCACAGACGCCCCGACCTCGTCCATGACCCGGACGGTCTCCAGGCCGACCGAGGGCACATCGAAGCGCAAATCCTGATCCGGCTTGCTGACCTTGACCACCACCGCCTTCTCCCGGGCGATCCTTCCTCCCCTTCGGATGGTCTCGTCCGTGCCTTCCATGGCCTCCACGGCGACCACGGTCTTTCTGCGGACGACCACGCACTGCCCGATGTCGAGCCTGCCGAGCTCCTTGGCCATGTGCCAGCCGAAACGAATGTCCGAGATTTCAGTCCTGGCGGGCTTCCGGCGGGTGAGCACGCCCGCCGGGGCGATCAACTCGGGCAGAAAATGGGTGGAAGGGATGACCTGGATACCCTCTTTCTCCATCTCACGGCTCACGCTTCGCAAGATGCCGTCATCGTGAAACACGGCCATTCTGGACATGAGGGCGAGCCCCTTCAGGTCGGGGCGGACCCGGCTGAACATGCGGCGCTTGGCAATGGTCCCGGCCATCATCACCCGCTGCACGCCACGCTGTCGAAACGCTCGAATCAGGCGACCCAGCTGGCCCAGACGCACCCAGACCAGCTCGTCCACATGCGCCCCGAGCTCCGGTGCGGTCTCTCCTTCGTGGGCAACGGCCACGATGCGGCATCCGCGTTTTCGCGCCGCATCCGCCACCATCATGGGGAAGCTCCCTCCCCCCGCGATGACGCCGATATGTTCCCGCTCCTCGGGCATCTCGCTCCCGGCCTTCTCAGCTCGGCCTCTCCCGTCCAGGCTCCCGGCGCTTCGCCGACGGCCTTTTCATCGCAGGATGCCGCGCTTCGACTCCTGCAAAAACGCCAGGAGGAGCTCCAGCTCCGGTGTGGATGGAACGGTTCGGCGAACCTCGGCAACGCCTTCTCGAAAGCTGCGGTTCTCCCTCCAGATGATTCGATAGGCCGTCTTGAGCCCGTCCACGGCCTGCTTATCGAACCCCATCCTTTCCAGCCCCTTCCGGTTGACGCCGTAGAGCCGGGCCCTGGGGCCGGCAGTGATCATGAAGGGAGGAACATCGCGGTCGATGCCGGATTTGGCGCCGAGAAAGGCGTACGCACCGATTCGAACGAACTGGTGGACCGCCACGAGCCCGCCCAGTATGGCGTGGTCCCCGACCTCGATGTGCCCGCCCAGGGTCGCCACGTTGCTCATGATGACCCGATTGCCCAAACGGCAGTCGTGGGCGACGTGTGCGTAGGCCATGATGTAGTTTTCGTTCCCGATCTCAGTCAGCCAGTCCTGCTTTGTCGTGGCCCGGTTGATCGTTGCGTACTCCCGGATCACGTTGTTGTTCCCGATAACGACTCTCGTGTCCTCGCCCCGGTACCCCACGTCCTGGGGAGGCGAGCCGATGGAAGCAAAAGGCGAGATCCGATTCCCCTCGCCGATCTCGGTGTTTCCCTCGATGCTCACATGGGACCCGATGACCGTGTCCCTGCCGATCCTGACGTTGTCCCCGATGCAGGAGTAGGGTCCGATTTGAACGCCGGCGGCCAGTTCGGACCCTGGGCCGACCACCGCCGTGGGATGAATGTCCATGCTTTCCTCGTTCTCTTCCTGAAGCTTCTATGTGGTCGCCGATGCCCGGCGCTGTCAGCCTACCTGGGCCACGAGCTGGGCTTCCGCAGCCACCTCGTTGTCCACTCTGGCCTTGCCCTCCACTTTCCAGACCCTGGAACCCGTCCGGAGCGCTGTGATCTCGTACACCAGTTGATCCCCCGGCACCACCGGTCTTCGAAACTTCACCTTGTCGATGGCCATGAAGAAGGTGGCGTTCCCCGGTTCGATCTCCTCCGTTTCCATGACGGACACCCTCCCCAGAACCCCGCCGGTCTGGGCCATGCCTTCGATGATCAGCACGCCCGGCATGATGGGCTCCATGGGAAAGTGGCCCTGGAAAAACGGTTCGTTGACCGTGACGCACTTGAACCCCACGATCCGCTTCCCCAATTCCAGCTCCGTGATGCGATCCACGAGCAGGAAGGGATACCGATGCGGCAGGATTTTCTTGATATCCTCGACATAAAGCGGCAGCTCCACCATGACACCACCCCGTTCTCGCTGCGACGGGACAGGGGAATCGGACCCCGTCAGCTCCGATTCACGCCCGCCCGTCCAGGCGTCGTACCAATGCGTCCACCTTCTTCTCCAGGCTCCGGACCCGATCATTCAGGACGGGCAGCCGGGTCAGGAGCCGACTCGTCTTCAGCCAGAGGCGGTGGGGCACGGCGGGCGTCCCTGAAACCATCTCGCCGGATTCGATCGATTTGGCCACGCCCGACTGGGAGCCGATCATGGCCCGGTCTCCCACACTCACGTGATCCCCGATTCCCACCTGCCCGCCTACCACGACGCCCCGGCCGATCTCCACACTGCCGGAGACACCTGTCTGGGCGACGATGATCGTGCCCTCGCCCACGACGACGTTGTGCGCGATCTGGATCAGGTTGTCCATCTTCACGCCCCGCTTGATCCAGGTCGTTCCGAGAGCCCCGCGGTCGATCGCACAGTTCGCGCCGACTTCCACGCCGTCGTCGATGCGCACTGTGCCGATCTGCGGGATCTTGACGCTTCGGCCGCCGTCCCTCACAAAACCGAAACCGTCCGCCCCGATCACCGTCCCCGCATGGAGGATGACCGCCTTGCCCACCGAGCAGTCGTGGAGGATGGAAACATTGGGGTGAACCACCGTTTCGTCGCCGATCCGGACCCGGTCTCCCACGAACACGCCGGGGTAAAGCACGACGCGGTCGCCGATCACCGAATCCTCACCCACGTAAACGCCGGGATGAACCGTGACATCGCGGCCAAGCCGGCTGCTCTCGTGGATGAAGGACTGCCCGTGAATCCCCTCGAAACCGGAGGCTTGCGGGATGAAAAGACCCGCGGTCTTCGCACAGGCCAGGTCGGGGCGGTCCGCCACGATCTGGTGGCGTGGAAAGGCCGGGGTCTCCTTTCCCACGATCAAGGCCCCCGCACAAGTCGTCTGTACGACTCCGAGGTACCGGCGGTCCGTGAACGGGGAGATGTCCTCCTTCGTCGCTTCCTCGAGCGACCGGATCCCCGATACTCGAAAAGCTCCGTCTCCGATCACGCGGCCGCCCACGAGCGCCGCGATCTCATCAAGTGTGTGTGTCCGTTTTCCTTCCATGGGCGCCCGAGAGCAGGGCCGCATGCACGGCGGCTACTGATTTGCGCGATCGTAGGCCTGAGTGACCCGATCGGTGATGTTGATGGAATCGTCCACGTGAATCATCCCGGGGGAGTTCCTTTCCAGGATCAGGGTGAATCCTTCCTTTTCGGCGATGTCCGTTACGACATCCTCCAGTTCCTGCAGAACGCGGCGGGTGGCGTCCCGTTCGGCGTCCTTCATCTGCTCGGAGAGATCCTCGTAGAGGTACTTGTAGTAACGCCTTTTCTTCTCCAGCTCGTTCCGCTTGTCGTCCCTCGCACCGAGACTCAGCATCATGCTCTGCTTCCGAAAATCCTCCTCCAGCTTCATGAGGGCCTGCTTCTCCTCCTCGAGCTTTTGCTGGAGCGCTTCGAACTTGCCTTTCAGCTCACCCCGGATCTTCTGGAATGTCGTGGATTTTTTCTGGAACTCCTTCACATCCACCACACCGATCTTGACATCCGCCGCGCAGACAGGGCCGGCCAGAAAAACGAGCAGTGCCAGCGGCGCGATGATTCCCTTTACAAAGCGTATCATACTGCCTCCTTTTGTCATGATTGACGGCTTCGCAGACCCGCTGAGCCGCCTCGGATAACGATGTCGCCCTTTGAGATCAAAAGGGCGGATTCATTGCTTTGAGGTCCATTACAACGCTGTCACGATTGACGGATTCGCAATAACCCGCTCATCCGCCGCTGGAAACGCTATAACCTATTGATATTCCGAGGGCAGATCTCAAGGCTTGGGGCTTTTTGCCACTCCATCACGATTCAGACTCGATGTCCTGCCTCGAACATCCGGTTGACTGGCGCAAGCCCCCGGCC
>JAIPEI010000004.1 GCA_021737245.1 Deltaproteobacteria bacterium
GTGTGGTTCTGAAGCTGGCCGAGCCAGGAGAAGCGGTTCCAGGCCAGGACCCAGGCCCCGCAGGAGACCGCGACGCCCGCCCAGCCCCACCAGGGAAACGTACGTACCGGCCTCTCCGGCCCCCCGGGGCGGGAGCGCCTTCCGTGGAAACCCCGAAAAACCAAAGGCGCGACCACGCCCGCGATCAGGAGGGTCAATCCCCAGAAGACGGGCCAGGAGAAGGGGGCCCGGGACACGAATCGGGTTCGCGGGGGGAACTCCAGGTAGGGGTCCACTGACATGCCGCCCGCAATGATTCCCAGCAGGGGCAGCCCCAGGAGCATTGCAAGCAGGATGAGCAGCTTGGGAATGAGCTTCATGGCTCCCACCGCCCGAAACGGCCCGGCCGTTCCGGGAGGAAACTCCTTTTCTCTCACGGCGGCCTGTGATAAAGGAAACGCCAGAAAATCTTTTCCCGCCCCGAGGGCAAGGCGGCGGCGGAGCACGAAGCGAGGAGGCGGCCCATGGCGACCATCCAGCCCAAGGGGGAAACGCTTCGCCAGGCGGTGCGGTGGATCTCGGAGCAGCTCGAAGAGGACCCTGATCGAAAGATGTCAGGTCTCATCCAGGAGGCATGCGCCCGATTCAACCTCACACCCAAAGACGAGGTCTATCTGATATCTTTCTACAAAGCCGACGATACCTGAACCCTGATGGAGTCGTAAAAAGCCCGAAGCTTCGGTGTCTACCTCTGGATTTTCAATAGATTATAACGTTTCCCGCGGCGGGTGAGCGTGTTTTTCCCCATCGCAGCCTCACCGTCAATCGTTCAGTGCCAGGCCCTCGTCCTCCTTCTTCCCGCCCAGCGCGGCGCCCAGCGCGGCCGTCAGTGGGAAGGCCAGGCGGAGGGAGATCCCGATGGTCAGCCCGCCGATCACCAGAGGCATCCAGAAGCCCTGCCTGTTCAGGTTGCACACGCCCACCCAGATGGAGACGGCCCCCACGAAGACCGCGTACGCCGCACCCGTCCATACCGTGCCGAGCACCAGGAAGACGAGCAGACCTCTGAAAGGAAACGGCTCTCGATCGATCACGCGGGGCCCTTTTCAATGCGCTGGCTGAAGAAATCCACCTGTTTTCGTATGCTTCGGTCCACCTTCACCTTGCTCGCAATGACCTCGGAGGCGTAGAGAACGGTGGAGTGATTCCGATTGATGGACCGGCCGATCTCCTCCAGGGTTGCGTCCGTGTGCTTGCGGCAAAGGTAGGAGAAGAGGTTGCGTGGATAGGCGTGGGCCTTCTTCCTGGACCGCGAGGCGAGGGTTTCCTGCTCCAGGCTGAAATACCTGCATACCATGCCCATGATATCCTCCAGGCTCCGCCCCGCGATCTCGCTGACGAGGCACTTGTTCACCTCCATGATGAGGCCCTTGGAGATCTTTTCCTTCAAGAGCTCCGTCTTGGCCTTGAGACAGCTCAGAGCGCTCTCTATCTGGCGGACGTCGCGGGAGAGATGCTTGGCCAGGAGATGGACCGCTTCTTCCGAAAGCGCGAGACCCGTTTCGGAGGCCTTTCGTTCGAGCAGCTTGACCCGGGTTTCGTAATCCGGCCTGTTCATGGTGGTGATGATGCCCGAGGTCAGACGGGACTCCATCCCCTTGCTGAGGTTGGGAATGTCCTTCGGGAGAACCGCACTCGTAAAAATGATCCTCTTCCGGTCGTTGGCAAGGGTGTCCAGGGTGTACTCCAGCTCCTTCTGCGTCTTGTTCTTGCCGCTGAGAAAATGCACCTCCTCGAGCAGGAGCACATCACAGCACCGCCGGTACTTGCTCTTGAAGGCTTCGATCTGATTCGTTTTCAGGGAAAAGATCATCTCGTTTACGAAATCCTCGGAGGTGATGTAGCAGACCCGGGTCTCGGGGTCGCGGCTCAGGATGTCGTGTCCGATCGCCTGCGCCAGGTGGCTCTTGCCCAGGCCGGTGTTGGAGAGCATGAGCAGCGGGTTGTAGACCATCTCGCTCCCCGAGGAAACGGAGCGGGACACGGAATAGGCAAACTCATTGCACTTCCCTACGACGAAGCGGTCGAATGTCAGGTTGTTCTTCATCCATCGGGCCGTCATGACGCCTCGACGCTTCATGTTGGGGAAGGCGAGCTGCCGGGATTCTTTCACGACCCTCGGAACAGGCGGAGACGGCGACGAGTGTTTGACCTCCAGGGAGACCTGCAGCGTGCTGCCGCCAACCTCCGCCAGTTTCCTCTGCAGGAGGCCGGCATAGTTTTCCATCACCCAGTTCTTGGAGAACTTGTTGGGGCAGCCGATCACCACGGTGTCCTCCCGTCGTTCGAGAAAGGTGATCGGCTTGATCCACAGGGAAAAACTTTGCTCGGGGATTTCGGAGCGCAACTGTTGCTTGACCTCTTCCCAAATGCCGTTCATTCGCATTTTTCTCCAACAGCGGAAAGGGGTGTCCCAAATGGGGCCGGCCTCAAAGAGCAGACGGCTGCGGTCAGTCAGACCGGGCGATTCGATCGGGTGTCATCGATGACTGGACTGCGGATCTACCTGCCATTGAACAATGATACGGAGCAGTATACGCCGGTTTTCGTGAAGCAGGAAAGGTTTCGTCGGGTTTCGGGTGCCTATTATTCAGAATCCCCAGCGGGTGTCAACGGGAATGCCTTCCAGGTTTCACTTAGCGTTTGATCGATTTTCGACAGCCGAAAACTGACCGGTATTTCTGTATAAATAGCGATCGCCACTGTAACTGGTTTTCATGTAAAGATATTTGGCTGCGCAATCTTTTCCGCATGAATTCAAAAACTTCTCTCGATTTCGCGATTTGTGAATAAACTTATTCACACAAACTGATCTCCCATTTTCTCTCGTTTTCTGGAAATATTGGGCTTTTCCATTTTTTTTTCCTCCATTTCTCGCTCCCGATCAGCCTCCCTGCTTTGAAAAGCCCGTTCGCGCGGGATCCACTCGGATGGGTCGGGCGAGACCCCTGTTTTCGGGGGATCGATGCCGCCCCCGACGCGCGGATCCTTCCTGGAAACGGGGTTCCGGATGCCTCCCCCCTTGAAATGGGAAATCTTCGGTCCCGGTTTTCCTCAGCCGCCTGTGCCTTTCCGACGTTCGTGCACAAAAGGAGCCTTGAAAAATGCATAAAAGACTCAAGAATACTCTAAAAAGGCACTTTAAAACTTAATAGAAATCAAGAAAATTGCGAACAAGGAGATTTCTCCCGCCCCTGTACCGGCGGGAAGGACAGGTGGGTATGGCCGGTATCTGATCGCCCGGATGCCGGATCGCGGCTTTTCCAACCCATAACCCGACGTATCAGCAGATCCTGGGAAGCTGCTCGCCGGTCAGCGTGGACAGGATCCTCGTCCCTCCCACCCGGGTGCGCAGGACCGCTCGTCCCGGGTGATCCTCCACGACCTCTCCGATGATCCGGGCCTCCCGGCCGAGGGGATCCTGATGAAAGACGCCCAGGACCTCCTCCGCCCTAACCGCCGGGACGAACACGAGGCATTTCCCTTCGTTTGCCACATACAGGGGATCGAGTCCCAGCATCTCGCACGCCGAGGTCACCGACGGATTCACAGGCAGGGCCTCCTCGTGCAGCCGGATGCCCACGCCGGACGCCTCCGCGATCTCGTTCAGGGCTGTGGCCACCCCGCCGCGGGTGGGACCCCGGAGCACGTGCACGGGAACTTCGGAGGCCAGGAGGCGCGCGATCAGACCGTTTAAGGCCGCGGAATCACTCAGGATCGGTATGCTGAAATCGAGCCCTTCCCGTTTCGACAGGATGGCCATGCCGTGGTCCCCGATGCATCCGTTGATGATGACCGCGTCTCCCGGCCTCGCGTTTTGTGCCGATACATCCACGCCGACGGAAATGGGACCGATGCCGGCCGTGTTGATGAAGACCCGATCCGCATGTCCCCTGGGCACCACCTTGGTGTCCCCCGCCACCACGCAGACCCCGGCTTCGCGGGCCGCCTCGCCTGCGGCATCCAGGACACGAATCAGATCGTCCATGGCGAGCCCCTCCTCCAGGATGAGCCCCATGGTGAGCGAACGAGGATCGGCGCCCTGCATGGAAAGGTCGTTCACGGTTCCATGGATCGCAAGGCTGCCGATGTTCCCGCCGGGAAAGAAGATCGGATCCACCACGTACGAGTCCGTGGTCATGGCGAAACGCCCCCCGCCGAGCTCCAGGACGGCGCTGTCGTCCATGAAGCGAAGAACGGGGTTGTCCAGACGCGGGAGAATGATCTCCGATACGAGCTCGCGGGCGGCCTCGCCGCCGCTTCCATGATCCAACTCGATCCGTTGTGCCTTCATGTCGACTCCTCGCCAAAACAGGATTGCCACGAACCTCGAGACTTCATGGGAGGCCCACTGGGCCTTCATAGCCGTCGAAAGCTTCGTGTGTCAAGGGATTCGCGGTACGGACGTCTGCTTCAGGCAACCTGCCTGCCGGATGGACCGAAGCCTCCGGCTGTAAAAGCAAAACCTGCTCGACCTCCTCCGGCTTTCCCGAAGATGTTCCACGTGAAACATTCCCGCCTTTTGTCTTTTCAATCCACCCCTGTTGTGCTATCCACAATGCAGCAGCCGCCGCCGGGACCTCTCCTCTTACCGGAGGGGGGGAGCTAGACGGTTTCACGTGAAACATCCTCACGAAAGGCCCGAGGGCAACCGTACATGGGCGAAATCATATCCATTTCCAACCAGAAAGGCGGCGTCGGCAAGACCACCTCGGCCGTGAACCTGGCCGCCTCTCTGGTGGCGGCGGAGCAGCGGTGCCTCATCGTGGACTGCGACCCCCAGGGCAACGCCACGACCGGCTGTGGCCTCAGCCCCCAGTCGCTGGAAGGGGGGCTGTACGATCTGCTTCTCGGCGGGGCCTCGCCGGAAGACGTCCTTGCGGAGACCGCGCTGCCGGGCCTTTCGATCATCGGCGCCGACCCGAACCTCGTGGGCGCCGAGGTTGAGATTGCTTCCGCGCAGGACCGCGAGTTTCTCCTGCGCCAAGCCCTTCGATCCATCAACAGCGGGTTCGACTTCGTCTTCCTGGACTGCCCCCCTTCTCTGGGTTTCCTGACCTTGAACGCCCTTACCGCCGCCGATGCCCTTCTGGTGCCTCTTCAGTGCGAGTACTACGCCCTCGAGGGGCTCACCCAGCTCATGGAGACCCTTCGTGCCGTAAAACGGGGTCTCAATCCGGCCATTCGGCTCACGGGGATCCTTCTCACCATGTACGACAGCCGTAACAACCTCAGCCTTCAGGTCGAGCAAGAGGTCCGCGAGCATTTCCAGGATCTGGTGTTTCAAACGATGATTCCCAGGAACGTCCGCCTCAGCGAGTCCCCGAGCCACGGCATGCCCGTCCTGCTCTACGACATTCGATCCAAGGGAGCGCAGAGCTATCTCTCGCTCGCCCGTGAATTCCTCACCCGGGGAGAGACCGGCCATGACGAAACGTAAGGCCCTGGGCAAGGGGCTCTCCGCCCTGATTCCCGACGCAAACCGCATCGAGGGCGACCAGCCCTCCTTCTTTCACTGCCCCGTCCATGCCATCGAGCCCAACCCGGCGCAGCCCAGGAAAACGTTCGACCATCCCGAGTTTGACGAGCTTGTGGCCTCGGTTCGGGAAAAAGGCGTTCTCACCCCCCTGCTGGTCTCACGCACCCGGAGCGGCTACCGTCTGATTGCCGGCGAGCGCCGGTGGAGGGCCGCCCAGCGCGCCGGGGTCAAGACCGTCCCCGTCGTCGTACGGGAGACCACGCCGGCCGAGGCCCTGGAGCTCGCCCTGGTGGAGAACATCCACCGCAAGGATTTGAATCCGATCGAGGAGGCGGAGGCATACCGACAATGCCTCGAGGATGGAAGACTGACCCAGGAGACGCTCGCCCGGCGGCTGGGAAAGGATCGGACGACCATCACCAACATGCTCCGTCTTTTGACCCTGCCCCCCTACATCCAGGAGGACCTTCTGGAGCAGCGTCTCTCCATGGGGCATGCCAGGGTCATCGCCGGGCTCAAGACGGCCCGGGATCAGAAGACCCTTCGCGATCTTGTGCTCAAGAAGGGTCTGACCGTGCGCCAGGCCGAGGAAACGGCCCGCCGCCTCTCCTCACCCCGGCCGGCCAAACCCCCTGCGGAGGAAGACGAAACCCTTCTCGCCCTTGCCGATAACCTCAAACGCTCCCTCGGCACCAAGGTGGAGATCCAGAAACGGGGCCGGCGTGGACGAATCACCATTCACTTCTATTCCGACGACGAGCTCGAACGGCTTCTCGACCGCCTTGGCTGAGCTCTCCGGTCTTTTCTCCAGCGCCGTTCTTCCCCCCTCAGGAGTCGTCCGATATTCTCCCTGTGCGCGAGCAGGATCAATCCGGCCACGGCCGCTGACACCGCGATTCTTTCAGTGGATCCCCCCGACAGGACGAGGTAAAGGGGAATGCAGCAGGCCGCGGTCATGGAACCCAGGGACACGGCGTCGCTAACCGCCACGACCACGACAAAGGCGGCCAGGGCCACCCCGCACGCAATGGGTTCCATGGCGAGGAATACGCCCAGGGCGGTGGCCACCCCCTTGCCCCCGTGAAACCGCAGGAACGGCGAGAACTGGTGCCCGGCAACGGCCGCCAACCCGCACACCTCGGCCAGCCCCACCGGTTCAGCCCCCATGGCCACAACCACGAGGACGGGCGCGGCCCCTTTGAGCGCATCGAGGACCAGAGTCATGACGCCCCAGCCCAGGCCCACCTCACGTGCGACGTTTGTGGCCCCGATGTTCCGGCTGCCCACCTCCTGCACGTCGATGCGAGCCGCCGCCCTTCCGATGATCCGCCCGAAAGGGATCGATCCCAGCAGAAACGCCAAAAGCGGATACAGGAGCCATTCCACCTACAGATCCTCGCTTTCCGGTCGATGCGCTCTCGCCGTTTCGAAAGGAAGCCGTGCCTGCGGCCGGAACGCGGTCGACGGGTTCAGGCGGACAACGCTGTCCGTTCATGCAGACACAATTCGTGCTTTCCGCAACGTCTTGCTTTTTTCTCTTCAATCCGGCTAAAGTAACCCCAGCGGTGCCTGGATGCAATCCCAATCAGGAGGCGCTTCCTTTTCTCTCGCAAAGCCGCAAAGAAGGCCGGGAAAAGAACCCCAAATGATGTTTTTTTGTCCAGCAAAGAAACGCATCGGAAGAAGCAATAAAGCTCGTATTTCAAAACTCTTTTTAGAGTCTGCTTTGCCCTTTTCGTTTTTTATCAAGCCTTTTAAACCAATATACTTGAAAGAAAGGAGTCCCCCATGGCACACCCTATTGCAGACCGCATTGCCTGGCTCGGCCACGACGGGTTCAGGATCGACGGATCCCTGACGGTCTACATCGATCCCTACAAGATCTCCCCGGGTCCCCAGGGCGACCTGATCCTGATCACCCACGAGCATTTCGATCACTGCTCCCCGGACGACGTGTCCCTGATCCAGGGTCCGCATTCGGTCGTCGTCACCGAGCCGCTCTCCGCACAGAAGCTGTCGGGAGACGTTCGCGCGGTGAGCCCCGGTGAACGCCTCGAGCTGGGGAAGGCCTCGGTGCAGGCGGTCCCGTCCGACAACACCGACAAGGCCTTTCACCCCAGGGCGAACAACTGGCTTGGTTTCGTCCTGGAGATGGATGGCGCCCGCATCTACCACGCGGGGGATGCGGACTTCATTCCTGAGATGGCCGATCTCGAGGTGGACGTCGCGCTCCTGCCCGTCTCCGGCACCTACGTCATGACCTGGGAGCAGGCCGTGGAGGCCACCCGCGCCATCCGCCCCGGGCTGGCCATCCCCATGCACTACGGCACGGTCGTGGGCGACGAGCAGGATGCCCGACGGTTCGAGTCCGCCCTCCGAGGCGAGATCGAGGTGCGGGTGCTCTCCAGGGATTGAGCCCGGCCGGTGGCCGAACGCCCAGGGGGCGGATGTCTTTCTCATCCGCCCCCCGCTTCCACTGATGCCTTAACAACTGAATCCTGATGGAGTCGAAAAAAGCCCGAAGCTCCTAGAACTGCCCACGGAATTTCAATAGGTTATATTTTTTCAAGCGGCGGATGAGCGGGTTTTTGCGAATCCGTCAATCCTGAAATGGGTCTGGAGCCGGCGGGTGCCCATATAAACGAACTTTGGGCATGGCTGCGTTTCCAATTCAGAAAGAAACCAGCTGGGCTGCCGGTCTCGCCGCGGAGGTCCGTCATCAGCCCATCATTCGACGAGGGAGCCAAACAGCCAGCTCAGGAAAAAGTGCAAGCATGATGAGGGCCAGCAGCATCATCAAAATAAAGGGGAATGAACCTCTTACAATCGAACCCATGGAAAATCCGGAAACTCCCCTTATCACGAAAAGGTTCAACCCCACCGGGGGAGTTAGTAGTCCGATTTCGAGCACGATAATATAAAATACGCCGAGCCATACCGAATTGAAACCTACAGAAACAAGCAAAGGATAAAAAATGGGAAGCGTGATGACCATGGTGGAGGCAGCATCCAGAAACATCCCAAGAAGGATAAGCATAAGTGCTATAAGGAAAAGACTGCCCAGGGGTGAAATTCCTGCATTCGAAACAAAGTTCACGAGATCGGAGGCAATACGGAGCTGTGACGTGACCGCTCCAAATATTTTGGCTCCTACAATGATCAAAAGGATCATTGAGCTGACTTTTGCCCCATTGCGAACACTTTCCAGAAGCTGCATGGGCGTCAGGGTCTTCATTACCCAAAGCGAAATCACGATTGCATACACCAGCATTACAGCGGCTGCCTCAGAAGGGGTGAAAACACCCATATAAATGCCACCTAATACGAATATAGGCGCTAACAAGCCCCAAACACTACGTCTAAGCACCTGAAAAAAACTTTCCTTTTCAACATTATCTTCTACGGTTTGAGCCCTGTGGCTGCTTGAATCGGATTCAAAAAACGAGTCGGCATTGATCATTGCCCGCAGAATAATGTAAGTGAAATAAAACCCGAAAATCATCGCTGCCGGAATAATGCCGGCAATAAACAGCCTGCCAATGGACTCCTCTGTAATCACGCCATAAAGGATGTACCCAATCGACGGCGGGATGACCGTCCCTATCGTCGCGCCTGCAACCGTCCCGCTGGCGATCGACTTGCGATATCCCTGAGTCATGAACATCGGCAGTGTCGCTGCGGCGATGAGAGATGTGGTTGCAACGCTGGAGCCGCTCACGGCACAGAAGAAGCCACCCGCCAGTATGGTGGTCAACAGCGGTGCAGAAGCGGAATTTCCCGATATCATCCGGAATAGCTTGAAGACCTCGTCGACCATTTTGCCCCTTTCCATCACAAGACCCGCAATAATGAAAAGAGGCAAACACGTAAGAGGGAAGCTTTCCACGGCTTTGAAAGCAAGGAATGGAATCTGCCCAAGGGCCGGCCCCCCGACAAGGAGGTAAAGGCCTACGCTGCCCGTAAACCCGAGGGCAAAGCACACGGGCATTCCACTCAAAAGCATGATGGTGGCGAAAAGGCAAATCCCCAACCACTTGCTCCACAGGACGGATACAACGAGGCTGCCGCAAATGCTGACCAGAAAGATCATCAAGGGCACCAGGGGACTCTCCTTGAAAAAGAGACCTCTCTCCCTGGGAAACCAGGTCCCTGCCGTCCGGCCGCACGCATGGATGAGTTGACGTATGATTTGCAGCCCCACCAGGACGAATCCGATGGAAATCGATCCAATCAAAACGCCTTTAGGGACAGGGATCTCGGATATGGTCATTACGCCCGAAGAGAACGCCAATTGCGACCAACGCCAGGAGAACCACACAACGGCAGCGGAAAATAACAACCCGGCAACACCTGCTGCTATATCGAGACCTGCACGGGAACGCGCTGGAAGATGAGTCCATATCAGGTCTACGGAAATGTGGGAACCTTCGCGCAGGGTATAGGCTCCGCCAAGGAAGGTAAAAAGAATGAGCGAGTAGATGGAAACATCGAAGAGGCCGGGCACATGCGTGCTCAGGACATATCGGCTAAAGGCTTGAGTAAAAATGAACACGGCCAGCATGATCATCAACAGCACGGAAATCAAGCCGGCACATGTAAGTATCTTATTCAGTGCACCTTCAAGTCTCTTGAGCAATGATTTCACGCTCAGCCCCCCATCAATGACCGCCCATTCCACTGTCACTCTAAGGCCTCTCCTTCCCATCCCCTTCCCGGGTGGGAGGGAGAGGCCCGGTGCAACCCGATCCGATGGCTCAGCCCGGATCAGCGGGCGTCGTCGAGTGCCTTCATGATCCCGCGTGCCTCTTCACCGAACCCGCTCTTCTCGCATTCTTCCACCCAGGCTTCATAGGCGCCCCTCAGCGGCTCCCCCCACGTCTTTTTCTCCTCGGAGCTTAGAATGTTCACTGTGCCCACTTCCCGGAGCTTTGCGAGGCTTTTTTTGTCATACTCCTTCATGATTCCGAGTGAACGTGCCTCCGTCTCCTTGCCTACCTCGAGTATGACATCCTGTACATCGGCCGGGAGGCTGTTCCAGGTCCCCAAGTTGATGAAATTAACCCATACTGTCCACCAGATAGGCCCGAAAAAGTAATCCGAGACCTCATAGTATTTCCTTGAGTACATCGATCCCCACGAGGATACGCAAGCATCGATCGCCCCTTTTCCCATTGCATCATATACCTCGGCCGCAGCCACCTTAGCAGGGGTAGCCCCCCAAGTCTTGAGGCATGCCAGCGCACCAGGTACGGGAGCACGGACTTTCATTCCTTTAATATCATTGATGGCATTAATTGGACTGCTTGAGCAAATACCATTTCCTCCGTAAGCACTATAGAAAAGAACTTTGATATTTTTCTTTTCAAAAACGGAATTAAGAATCGGATGCACTTCATCTCTTGCTCGAAACCAGTGATCCATATCTTCAATGAATAAAAAGTAATCAGAAAATTTAAATACTGGATTATGTCCGCCCCAATGTCCTGCCGCTGTCAATCCCATCTCAACAGCACCCATCGTCGCAGCATCAATTCCGTCCCGATACCCAAAAAGCTGCCCACCAGGATAGGTCTCCACTTTTACTCGGCCATCTGTTCGTTTGTCCACTTCCTTGGCAAAATAAGGCAATAAATCCGAGGAAAAATAATGAGATGGCGTCATTCCTGTAAAAAAGCGTAAGGTTATTGTATCTCCGGCATAGCAATTGAATGACAATAATTCCATTAAGCAAAAAACGAATGCAACCATGACAATTTTTGATGTGTACTTCATTTCAGCTATCTCCTTTTCAACTGTAGGTTATCATGTTATCATATATTCAACACACCACAAATAACCACTTTATATATCTCTCTTTTATAATACCCGAATCAAAATGGATTGATCGTCGAGTTTGCTTAAGATGCAAAGAAAAGGGTGCCTCGCGATGCGGAGTGTTGACGGATCCGCAAAAGCCCGCTGAGCCGGCGGCGGCAACGACTTCAACGGTTGATATGGCAAGGGCGGATCTCTCACTTCCAGGCTTGTTGCGACTCCGTCAGGGTCAGGATTCCGAAGCATCGAATGCCGCGGATCCGGTGAAATCGACCATCCCTAAGGGTTTCATGTTGCGGCGGTTTTCAAAAACCCTCATGCCATGCTCTCCTCCGCGAGCATGGCCTTCCGCACTTTTCCCAGGGATGTCCTTGGAAACTCTTCACACAGAACGACCCTCTTGGGCCATTTGTACTTGGCCAAACGTCCTTTGCAGAATCCATGCAGTGCCTCCAGTGTGCATTGGTGCTCGTTCTTCGCGATTACGTAGGCTACTCCGACCTCTCCCCAGGCCTCGTCCGGAAGCCCCACCACGGCCACGTCCTCGATTCCCGGGTGTTCCCGGAGCACGCGTTCCACCTCGGCCGGGTAGACGTTTTCCCCCCCGGAGATGTACATGTCCTTCGACCGGTCCACCAGGTAGAAGTACCCGTCCTCGTCCTGCCTGGCCAGGTCGCCCGTATGGAGCCATCCGTTCACGAGGGTCTCCTCGGTCCGGACCGGGTCCTGCCAGTACTCCTTCATCATGATGGAGCCCCTCACCACGATCTCCCCCACCTCGCCGGGGACGACCCGCTTTCCCGATGCATCCACGATTTCAACCTCCGCGTGGAAGACCGGGCGACCGACGGTCCCGGGCCTCCGAAGCGACTCCTCCTCGGAGGCCCAGAGAAGGATCGAGGTTTCGGTCTGTCCCATGATCTGTCGCAGGCGGAACCCCGCCTCACTGCATGCGGCCAAAAGTTCCGGGGTGGTTTTTTCCCCGCCGATGGCACTGACCTTGAGCGAGGAGAGAGCCCCCTTCTCGGCGGCATCCACTCCCAGGAGGGCGCGGTACACGGTGGGAACCCCCAGGAACTTCGTGACCCGATACCTCTCGATGTCCTGAAACGTCCGGACGGGATCGAACCTGGGATGGATGACCATGGTCGCGCCCTTGTACAGCATGGGAGAGGCCTGGATGAACAGACCGCCCGAGTGAAAGAGCGGCAGGACGACCAGCATGACATCGTCAAAGTGGAGCTTGAAGAAGATGTCTGCATTCAGGCAGTTGAAAAAGGTCTTCCTATGGGAGAGCACAGCTCCCTTGGGCTGTCCTGTGGTCCCCGAGGTATACATGATCACATGGGGCTCCTCCGGGTCCGCAGGTCCCAGGGATTGGGTCAGGAAGGGCTTTTTCCCGTCGAACGCCGCGGAGTCGTGCACGTAATCCAAAAACCGGCCATTCTCATGCCCTCCGGTGGCAGGCGCCTTCCCCAGCACGGCCTGAAGCATGAGGGGGAGCTCACGATCCAGGCCGAGCGATTCCACGATCTCCTCGTACCGCTTCCCGAAGACGAACAATCTCGGCCGCCCGTTCCTCAGGGTGTACTCCAGTTCCGGACCGGCCAGGCGGAAGTTCACGGGAATGAAGATGGCGCCGAGGCGGGAGCAGGCCAGATAGATCTCAAGGAATTCCGGGCAGTTCGGGAGCATGGCGGCCACCCGGTCCCCCTTTTCTATCCCCAGGGACTGAAACCAGCAGCTCGTCCGGTCGGCCCTTTGGTGCAGTTCGCGATACGAAATCTCCTCTCCCTCATACAGGATAGCCGGCTTCCCAGGATCCAGCTCGCTCCAGCGCTGGACCCACCATGCAATGTTCATAGACTTGATCATCTCTCCAGTCGTCCTCTCCTCACATGTAAAAGTATTTTTTCCAGAATTCAGGGTCCTCTTTCTCACGCCAGTCAGGGCCGAACTTCTTTTCGAAAAATGCCTCGAGCCGATCGAACCACCTTTGCTTTTTCCCGGACCGCCCCTCAGCTGCATCAAGGACATCCGAGAGGAAGGTCGCGATCTCGGCGATCCGATCCTTCGGCACATAGGCCTGCGCGCCGGTCTCCACGGACTTGACGAAGTCCCCCGAGCTCAGGGCGTGGGCCGTCAGCATGATCGTCGGGATCCCCTTCCCGCTCGTCACCTCGAGGAGGTCGTATCCGCGGACCCCCATGATGTCCAGGATCGCTGCGTCGTAGCTGTTTCGATCCAGGAGGTCCACAGCCGCTTCGTAGTCCGCCGCCCGATCGATCTCGCACATATCGAGCAGATCCTCCAGGGAGCCCAGGATGTCAGGCTCGTCGTCGACGATCAGGATCCGCTTTCCAGACAACCTCTTCTCTCGATCCTTCATGTCTCTCTTCTCCTCCTGGGCGTCCGGCCGAACCCGGCGCCGGCCGGAATCATTCCCCGGACAGGGTGAAACGGCAGCAGGGGTCTCCCATGGACTCGCAGGCCGGCTCGAGAGCCCGGACCTCCCGTCCCAGAAGCACAGACCCCATCCCCGCCACAACGCCTCGGATTAGATGGCACACGGGCCGGCTCGAGGGGCCGTACGCCTCGGCAAAGGCCGACCCCCTCACCCGCACCTCGAGAACGGGCCCGTCGGAGCTGTATTGCTCGAGGGAAAGACGGCCCCAGCCGATCTCCCGTCCCATGCGCATCATGAAATCGATGATCTCTCGATCCGAAAACCCGTGAACCTCCCGGTACGTTTTCGTGGAGAGCCGCCCGCCCTCGAAACCGCCCCGATAGAGCGCCTCCCCGGCTTGGTCTCCGGCCACGGGCTCCACGGCCTTCAGAAGCTCACCCAGGGTTTCGGGCCGAATCAGGAGATACCGCACACCCTTGTATCGAAGCGTGCCGGCCTCTTCCTCGTAGACCAAATTGCTCAGAATGGCGTTTTTTTCCATGTTTCAGAGTCCTTGTTTTCCCGATACGGTGCCCTTCCCGGTGGAAACGACCCCCTCCGCCGGTCAGCTCATCAACCCGGGCAGGTACAGGGCCAGGGCGGGAAAGGCCATGATCAGCGCCATGGCGATGGCGTCACAAACCAGGAAAGGAAAGCCCGCCCTGTAGATGTCGGCCATGGTCGTGTCCGGAGGCGCCACCCCCTTCATCACGAAGAGGACCAGGCCGAACGGCGGCGTGGTGGTGGCCATCTCCATATTGATCAGCATGATCGTCCCGAACCAGAGGGGGTCGAACCCCAGGGTCTTGATGATGGGCATGTAGATGGGAAGCGTAACCATCATGATGGTCAGCGGTTCCATGAAGACCCCCATGAAGATCAGGATGATCTGCATGAAGATCAAGATCATGACGGGGGGAAGGTCCACGCCGCCCGCCAGGCTCACGAGACCGGAGCTGGCGCCGCTGAACGCCAAAATCTGGGAAAAAGCCATGGCCCCGGTCATGATCATGAACATCATGACCGTGATGCGGAGCGTGGCGGAGATCGAACCCCGAATCACCTCCCAGTTCCATCCCCTGTAGATAAAGACCAGGACGAAACAGCCCAGGGCGCCCAGGGCGGCGGACTCCGTAGGAGTGGCCACGCCGATGAACATGAGGCCGATCACGAGGAACACGATGGTCCCCAGGGGAAGCACGTACCTGCAGGTGAGGATCAGCTTTTGCCTCAGCGGCACCCGCTCGATCTCATAAATCGGGGCCAGCTCCGGCTGAAGCCAGGCCCGAAGCACGATGTACCCGCCGTAGAGCACCGCCATGATCACGCCGGGTATGATAATGGCCATGAGCATGCCGCCCACCGAGATCCGGCTGAGAGAGGCGAGGAGCACGCCGAGAGCGCTCGGAGGGATCATGATGGCGAGCCCGCCGCTTCCGATGATGGGCCCCAGGCTCATCTCCTTCCTGTAGCCCCGTTTTTCCATCTCCGGGACGAGCACGGAGCCGAGCATGGCGCAGCCGGCCATGGCCGATCCGGACAGGGTGGAAAAGAGCGTACCGCCCCCCACCGCGAGCATGCTCAGTCTTCCCGGGATCCTGCCCAGCCACTTGTCCAGGGTGTCCATCATCTTGGGAGCGATCCCGGCCCGGAACATGACCTCTCCCATGAGAATGAACAGGGGCACCGGTAGGAGCGAAAAGGTCGACACGGACCGATACACGCTCAACACGAGCTGGCTCAGCCCCGCCTCCCCGCCCCACAGGAGGTAGACGCCGACGATGTTGACGAACAGGAAGGCGAAAGCCACCGGCACCCCGATCAGGAAAAGTCCCATCAGGGCGCAGAAGATCAGCCCGAGGATCCAGTACCACTCCATGACACCTCCCCTTTCAGGTCCTTTTTTCCGCCTTGGAGATCTCGATCAGAAAACCTCCCAGGTTCCGGACGGTCCTTCGCACGAACTGGAAGAACAGGGCCAGGCTTCCCAAGGGAATCACGAGAAGAATGAGGTAGACCGGGAACTCCATGACGGACGGCGTGTACACCCCCCGCTGGTAGTAGTCCCAGGTGACCGTGGCGCCGAAAACCACAAGCACCAGGGAAACCAGCACGCCGATGAGGGAGCTGACGATTCCCAGGAAAGCGATGGTGCGCGGGCCCAGCCGGTTGAGTACAATGTCCACCCGGACGTGGCCTTCCTCCCGCAAGAGCCAGGCCGAGGTCAGGAAGGTGATGTAGAGCAGCAGGACCTCGGTCACCTCCGTGACCCACATCTGGGGGATCTCGAAAAACGTCCGCAGGATCACGTCGAGGCATACGGCCAGCATGATGAACACCAGCAGCAGCCCGGCGAGAAAGGTCATGCCTTCCATGGTCTTATCGAGTATGGCCAGAACCCGTTTCATGGAACCCTCGAATATGGCGTTTGACCCGATGAAGCGCAACCCGGGGCCGAGCCCCGGGTGCGCCGGTTCCGGGCTCACCCGGTCACATGTTCCCCGTCAGTTTCTTGAGCGTGGGCACCAGGTCGGGGACCTTCTTCTCCAGGTCCTCCCACTCCGCGCTGTAGGCGGCCTCCAAATACGCCGCCTCTTCCTCGGGCGGGAAATGGATCTTCTGGATGCCCAGCTTGTCGTAGCGCTCCCACTCCGCGGCGATCTGCTCCTTGAAGTAGGCGACCATTTCCGGCTCGAAGGCCGTGGTGATGGTCATGATCCGCTGGCGGACCGCTTCGTCCAGGCCGTTCCACACGCCCAGATTCATGAGGATGAGGGTGTTCTGCCGGGTGTAGAATGGAATGTCGATCACATACTTGCAGTTCTCCAGCCATCCCCAGTCCGCGGGACCCAGCGTGGCGAAGCCGAACCCGTCCACAAGTCCCCGCTCCAGGGCCGTAAAGGTCTCTCCGAAGGGAACCGTGACCGGCACGATCCCGATCTTTTTCATGAAGCGGTCGTAGAGGGCGGAGGTCCGCATCTTGACCCCCTTGAGGTCATCGATGGAATCGATCTCGTGATTGATGCGCAGGTAGAAGGGATCGTAGAGCCAGGTCCCGATGTACATCATTCCGATCTTCTTGTGCCGCTCCACCATGAAGTCATAAAATCCCCCCGGCTTGCGCTCTTCCTCCATGGTGAGCTTGGAGAGCTGGAATGCGTTCACCTCCGGGGCCAGCGGCGCGTAGTAGGCCGCGGGGTTGAAGATCACCTGAACCGTGTTGTTCCGCACCGCCTCGGCCTGATCGAAGCCGGGAATGACCTCGGGGCCGCCCACCCAGTCGATCCTGACGTCGTCCCCGCACTCTTTGTTCACCCGGTCCACCCAGGTGTGGATCATGGCGCAGAGCGGGTGGTCCTTGGGCAGAAAGCTCACGGCCTTGAGGACCTTGGGCCCGGCTGCCGCGGGGGTCGACGCCCCCAGGATCAGAGCGGCCGCCACCACCGCCACCAGGGTCCATGCAATGTGCTTTTTCATGATGTTTCCCCCCCTTTTGATTCGCAACTCAGACAGGTTCACTGTGTCGACGTTCTTGGAACCGAACGCCCTCCCTCACTCCACCGGCTCGACGCGCTCTCTCACCTCCTTTCCTGTAATCCGGGCGACCTCCCCGGCCTCGTATGAACCTCCGTCCCGGACGGCCCCAAAAGACCGTACGCCCCGGGGGTCGGCATCGGCTCGTATCGACCTTGCGCCACGAGCGTCTTCATCCAGGCTTACAGCTTGGGAACCCCTCTCCGGTCTTCCGCCCCGAAGGAGCGTCAGACCTCACCGGTCCCGGAGGGCCGCAGTGGCCTCCCTGTCCACGGTTCCGTCCCCGCGCACGACCACCCGGTAGTCTTCTCTGGCCGACCGGGCGCTCACCTTTCCGTTTCGTACGTCCCAGGCCACGCGTTCGGGATCCCGGTCCGACGGCCGGCCATACCCGCCGCTTCCGGGCAGCCGTATGCTCAACAGATCGCCGGCCTTGATCTCGCCCACGCCCTTGGAGCGGCACCGGGCCTCTCCGGGCGTGCCCGGGTTCAGGATGAGGCTCCCCACGCTTCCCTCCAATCCCCCGAAGAGGCCCTGGGGACGAAACTTCTGACGGTCCGAGTATCGGGCCCAGGTGACGTCCGCGAGAAACCGGATGTCCCGCCTCAGGGACAGGCCGCCGCGGAACTTCCCCGCCCCGCCCGAGTCCTGAATAAACTCATAACGCTCGATCATCACAGGATTTTCCAGCTCGGCGGCTTCCACGGGCGTGTTCATGAACCGGCCCAGATGAAGGTCCTGGCCGTCCGGCCCGTCCTTGGTGGGGCGGGCGCCCGCGCCCCCGCCCTGGATCTCGATGTAGCTGAACCGCTTCCCGGTCTCCGGATCCACACCCGAGAAGCTGTTGGTGCAGGCCTGGCCGTGGCTGCCGGCCACCACGCGATCCGGCACCACCTCGCTCATGGCCTTCAGCATGGCCTCCACGATCTTGGTCATGGTCTGGCTGCGGGCCGTGACCCCCGCCGGCGGGCGCGGGTTGGTCACCAGGCCTTCCCGGCTCGACACGCGAATGGGGCGAAAGCTTCCGGAGTTCAAAGGCATGTCCGGATCGATGATCCCCACCATGGTGTAGAAGACTCCTCCCTGGGTACAGGCCCACGGGCTGTTCACATTGCCCGCGGTCTGCGCGCTGCTCCCGTCGAAGTCCACCTCCATCTCGTCCCCGCGGATGCGAACGTTCACCTGGATGTCCACCGGATCGTCCGTTCGCCCGTCGTCGTCCAGCCGGTCCCTGCCCGTGTGAACCCCGTCCGGGATCTCCCTCAGGAACCGCCGGACCCGTTTCTCGCTGTAATCCAGGAGCATGCGGGTGCAGTCCCGGAAGACGTCCAGCCCGTACTTGCGGACCAGCGCCTGGACACGGCGGACGCCCACCACGGTCGTGGCGGCCTGGGCCCGAAAGTCCTCCATGGTCTTTTCCGGGATGCGGATGTTCCGGGAGATGAGGTCGAAGATCTGCGCATCCTCCCTGCCGCCCCGGTAGAGCTTGACAAAGGGGATGCGGAGCCCTTCCTGGTAGATCTCGGTGAGCCCCCCGGCCACGCCCCCGGGCACGGCCCCTCCCATGTCCAGCTGGTGGGCGATGTTCGCCACAAAAGCAACGAGGTCGCCTTCCACGAACACGGGGGAGAAGAACTGGACGTCCAGGAGATGCTGCCCGCCCAGGTAGGGATCGTTGCAGATGACCACGTCTCCTTCCTCGAAGTCCGGCACGCGTTCGAGCATCTTCTCCGCGGTCGTGGGAAGGCTGAACATCATGAGGGGACAGAGGTGGGCCTGGGCCAGGATGCCGCCCCCCGCGTCCAGTACCGCACAGTTGATGTCCATGATCTCCTTCACGATGGTGGTCCGGCCCATGCGCATGAGGTTGTACCCCATGTCGTCGGCCACGGCCTCCAGACCGTACCGGATCACCTGCATGGTGACCGGGTCCGCTTCGTATCTCATTCCCTTCCCTCCAGCTCGATCACGATGTTCCGGTATGCGTCGATGGCTCCCGTGTGGCCGGGAGGAACCAGCGCCGTGGATATGGTCTCCTCGACGATGCAGGGACCGGGAATGCAGCTCCCCACGGAGAGGTCTTCCCGCTCGTAGACCGGGATACTCAGCCATCCCTTTTCCGCAAAGTAGACGTCCCGCATCGCCTTCCATCCACCTTCCACCAGGAAGGGCTCGTGAGTCTCCGCCTTGAAGGCCAGGTCCGGGTTCAGGCCCTTGACGCGGACGCGCAGATTGACGAACTCCACCTCCTCGTCCGGCTCCGAGTAGGAGTAGACCTGCTGGTGCAGCTCATGAAAGCCCTCCGCGATGCGTCGAACGTCCTTTTCGGTGAACCCGCCGGGAGCCCGCGGTATGGGGGCGTTCAGCTCCCAGGACTGGCCGTCGTAGCGCAGGTCCGCAGACCAGATGATCTCCGTTTCCTCGGCCCGCACCCGCTCCTGCTCGAGCTGCCGGACCCCTTCCTCCTCCATCTCGCGGAACTCCCGGAGGAGCTCGAACGGGTCGATCTCGTGCTCCTTCCTGGCCAGGGTCCGCACGTAATCGTGCTGAACGTCCGCCACAACGAAGCCCACGGCCGAGAAGTTGCCGCTCATGGGCGGAACGATCACCCGGGCCATATTGAGCTCCCTTGCGATGTCCGCCGCGTGAAGGGCCGCGGCTCCGCCCATGGTCACCAGGGCGAACTCTCGAAGATCGTACCCCCGCTCCACCGAGTTCCCGCTGATGCCCTTGGCCATGTTGGCGTTCACGATGCGAAGAATCCCAGCGGCGGCCTCCTCCACGCTCAACCCCATGGGGTCGGCCACGTGGGTTCGCACCGCCTTCTCGGCTTTCTCGGGGTAGAGGGGGAGCTTGCCCCCCAGGAAGTAGTCCGGGTTCAGCCGGCCCAGAACGAGGTTCGCATCGGAGACCGCGGGCCGGGTGCCTCCCCAGCCGTAGCAGGCCGGTCCCGGGTCGCTCCCGGCGCTCTCCGGACCGACGTTGAGCACCCCGCCTTCGTCCACCCAGGCGATGCTCCCCCCGCCGGCGCCGATGGTCTTGAGGTCCACCATGGGCAGCTTGATGGGGTAGTTCGTCACCCCGCCCCAGGTGGTGGTCTTGGGGAGGTTCTCGTCGATGATGGAGATGTCGAAGGTCGTTCCACCCATGTCCGCGCCCACCGCCATCCGGTTCCCGGTGAGTCCGCTGACGAAGGCCGTGGCGATGGCCCCGCCCGCGGGCCCGGAGTTGATCAAATGGGCCGCGTGGCTCTTGGCCACTTCCGCCGTCATGGTGCCCCCGTTCGACTGCATGATGTGGAGCGAGACCTTCCCGTACTCCGCCTCGAGCCGTGCGGTCAGTCGATCCATATACCGGGCGATCACGGGACCCAGGTAGCCGTTCATCACGGCGGTGCAGGTCCTCTCGTACTCGCGGAACTCCGGGCAGATCTCCGAGGAGAGGGTTACGGGTACGCCGGGCAGCTCCTGCGCGAAGATATCCGCAACCCGCCGTTCGTGCTCCCCGTTGAGAAATGAAAAAAGGAGTGAGACCACCACGGCTTCCACCTCTTCGCGCTCGAATGCGGCGGCCGCGGCCCGGACCGATCCCTCCTCTAAAGGGACCACCACCCGGCCGCCGGCGTCGATCCGCTCGCGCACGCCCTTTCGAAGGTATCGCGGCACCAGGGGCGGCGGGTTGTCCGCCCCGAAATCGAACGCGGCCTCCTTGGGCCGGGCCACGCGCCGGATCTCGAGCACGTCCTCGAAGCCGGCCGTGGTGACCAGGCCCACCCGGGCGCCCTTTCCCTCCACGATGGCGTTGGTTCCGATGGTGGTTCCGTGGATCAGGTAGCTCACCTCGTCCATGGATACCCCGCCGATCTCGAGGATGTCGCCCAGACCCTTGAGCACGCCCTCGGCCAGGTCGTGGTGGGTGGTCGGGGTCTTGGTATAGTGAAAGGCGCCGGTGGCCTCGTCGACCATCACCACGTCCGTGAAGGTGCCCCCCACGTCGATTCCTATTCGCATCCTCTTCTCCTATGCTCGACGGCCGCGGGGAAACCTCCCGGCGGCGCAAACGGTATACAGTATACCGCCTGGTTCACGTGTCGACTTTCACCCCCTGCGGGTCGCCACCGCCTCTAGAGCTCCAGCAGCCTCCCGTACCCCGAAACGGGCTCCGTGAGGCCCAGGGATCGAAGCGAATACCACATGCCGGCCTGGTTGCTCGTCACCACGGGCTTTCCCGTCTCCCGCTCCAGGTCTTCTATGATCTCGATCGCCCGGAAATTGGTGCAGCTGATGAAGATGCCCCGGTTATCCTCCCCGTCCACCTCGAGCGCCGCCCGCAGCGCCGACTCCGGGCCGAGCCTCCCGATCATGTCGTTGCGCAAATCCCCTGGTGCCACATCCTCGTGCACGCCGCGCATGTCCGTCACTTCGTACCCCATGGCCTCGAGGAGACCTCGCTCCAGCGCATTGATCTCGCGTGTGTAGGGGGTGGCCACCGCGATCCGCCGAAGGCCCAGCGCGTGCATGGCCGCCCGGACGGCCGTCGTGGTGGTGATGGCGGGCGAACCGGTTGCGTCTTCGATGAACGCGGCCATCTCCCGATCCGCATTGGGCCCGCCCATCATGCTCCCGACGGTGCAGCAGAACACGATGATGTCGGAGATCTCCTCCGAAGCAAGCTCCCCCGCGGCCCTGTCCACGTGATCCTTCATGGTCCGCAGGCCTTCGATTGTGGGCTCGAACAGGACACGGGAAGCGTAGACCGCCACACCCTCCGGTGACAGCTTGACGTACTCCGGCTCGCACACCGTGTTGCTGGCCGGGACGATCAAGCCGATTCGCGCCCGTTCCCCGTACATGTCTTTCCCTTTAAAGCTTTTCCCTCCAGCCCCCCGCGCCGTGGCAGGCGGATCGGGCGTCTTTCGGGAGCGTCAGGTTTGACGGAAACGCTATAACCTATTCAAGTTCCAGGGGCGGATATCGAAGCTTCGTTCTGTTTACGACTCCATCAAATTTTGGATGACTCGAGAAAGAACGGCCTTGCAGACCTCGGTCTCCTCGTCGGAAACGCCCCGCAGCGCCTCGTCCAGGGTCTTTCGGGTGTATTGAACCAAGGCCTCTTGAAACTCCCGCCCCTTGCGGGTCAGGTAAATCAGCTTGTTGCGCTGATCCCCCTTGTCCGGGATGCGCACGACGAGGTCCCGCTTTTCCATGCCGTGGAGAATGCGCGTAATTCCGGTCTTGTCTTTGTGGGTGGCCTCGGCAAGCTCGCGCTGAGACTGCCCTTCCCGATTCCAGAGGTTCACGAGGACCCTCCACTGCTCGACGGTGATATCGAACCCCGCGGCCTCGAAGTTGTGCTGCAGCCGGTTGATCAGCGCACGCTCGGCCCAGTGGACGATGGTGCCGAAGGAGCTGTCGATGTCGTACTTCGGGTAGTTGTTCATTTTGGATGAATGCTCAACCTTTTTTTGAGGAGACAAGGATGGTGCCGGTCCCATTGCACCACGGAGGGATCGTCCGCACCTTGACCTTTTGTTTTGCCTACAAATTCTTCAAGTTGCATGATCTATCCGTCCCGGAAGGAAAAGATCGCCGTCCGGATTCTCCGCTCGGCTGCTCTTTTTTGCTTGACGTAAAATATATTGTATATGCAACTGTATTTTGGATGTCAACCCTCTTTTTCAGTGCTGGAACGCCTCCCGCGTCGGGAGCCCGCCGTTTCATCCCACAGGGCCGGGAACGCCAGGCCGGCCCGATGAATGTCCATGGCTTCCATGGCGACTTCCTCCTTGTCTGCAACCAAACCTTATCTCAGGGACCCGATCAAGGCTCGAACGGTCCCATGGCCCTGCTCCCGCAGGAACGCCTTCAGGCCGTCCACCACGTCCAGGGTGATGCGCGGGTTCACAAAGTTCCAGGTCCCGACCTGGACGGCCGTAGCCCCGGCGATCAGAAACTCGAGGGCGTCCTCGGCCGAGGTGATGCCGCCGATACCGATCACCGGGATG
>JAIPEI010000005.1 GCA_021737245.1 Deltaproteobacteria bacterium
AGATGGAGGGGGGCATGGAGCTCGAGACGGTGGCGAACGAGTGGCCCAACGGTCAGCCCAACTATGTCTCCCAGAAACCCGCCTGACGGCTTCGGCCGCCCTCCCGGTTCGGAATCCGGGGGGGCGCCCTTCTTCCTTCCGCGCGAGACGATCGGCCCCATTTTCTGACGTGATGGAACCATCCTCCAATGATCGACCGGGCTGGATCGAGATCTCCGTCCAGTCGGACCCCTGCACCCACGAGGCCGTGAGCCACTTCCTCATGGAGACGCTCGGCTGTGACGGGGTGGCGCTCGATTCACGCTGCGAGTCGGTTCTCAAGGCGTATCTTCCGTCCGGCGGTTCGCCGGAAAGCCTTGAGCTTCGCATCGAGGCCTTTCTGGCGGGCCTTGCGGACTGCTTTCCGGACACCGACCCACCCGGCTATCGACTGGGCTGCATTCAGGACCAGGACTGGCGAACGGCGTGGCGAAAGCATTTCCGGCCCGAGCGGGTGACGCCGGGCCTCCTGGTGGTCCCGGCCTGGGAACCCGTGCCTCGCGGCTTATTGGGACGTGTCCTTCGAATGGATCCGGGGCCCGCTTTCGGCACCGGTCAGCACGCCACCACCCGCATGTGCCTGCAGGCTTTGGAGGATCTCGCGCCGAAGGGGCCGTGGAGCCTCCTGGACGTGGGGACCGGGAGCGGCATTTTGGCCATGTACGGTGTGCTGCTGGGGGCCTCGCCGGTGGAGGGTCTGGACGTGGACGAGGAGGCTCTGCGCTGGGCCGAGTGGAACCTGGAGCTCAACGACCTGTCCGGAGCCGTCCGGCTTTCGACCGATTCGATCGACACGTGCCGGGCGCCTTACACCGTGGTCACGGCCAACCTGATTCTGGACGTGATTCAGGACCTCCTGCCGAGGCTCACCGCTGCGGTCCGCCTCCGGGGGAGCCTGGTTCTCTCCGGCCTCCTGCGGGAGCAGGTTCCCCTGGTGACGCCCGCACTGGTCCGGGCCGGGTTCGGGTCGGCTCGAGAGCTTCGACAGGAGGAGTGGGCCTGTGTGGTGGCCGAGCGGGTCCATTCCCACGTCAAAAGGGAGGGAAACGGGTCTTGAGGCGGTTCTTCATGGAACGGATTCAGCCGGAGGAGGGCCTCGTTCGAGTGACCGGTTCGGAGGCCCGGCACATGATCCGCGTGCTGCGCATGGGGCCGGGCGATCGCCTGGTGCTCATGGATGGGCTCGGGGCGCGGTACCAGGCGGTGATCCGGACGGTCGGACGGGACCAGGCGGATCTCCTCCTGGAGCGGACCCTTCCGGCCCCTGCGCCGTCTCCCCTGGAGATCACGATCTGCCCCTCGCTTCTCAAGTCCCGCCCCATGGACCTCCTGATCCAGAAGTCCTCGGAGCTGGGGGTGGCCGCCGTTCAACCCTACACATCGAGCCGGTCGGTGGTTCACCTGGAGGGCAAGCGGCTCGAGAGCCGCCTGCGCCACTGGCGGGAGATCGCCAGAAACGCCGCAAAGCAGGCTGATCGGGCGGTCCCCGCCCGCGTGGACCGTCCCGAGCCCTTCGAGTCGCTCCTGGCCGCATGGAGGGATCGACAGGCCTCCAGGGTGATTCTCTGGGAGTCGGAAGAGGCCTCCGATCTGAAGAAATTCCTGAGAGGGGAGGGCAGAGCCGGGGCGGTTGCGGCGGTGGTGGGCCCGGAAGGGGGCTTTCATCCCGACGAGGTGAGCGCAGCCGGGGAGGCCGGTTTTTCGCCGGTCTCGCTGGGAAGGCGCATCCTTCGTGCGGAAACCGCGGTGCTCGCCGTGGCAACCCTGCTGCAGTACGAGTGGGGGGACCTGAGCCTCGAGTCTCAATAAGAATCGGGAGCGCCACCGGGCCCCGGCACTCCCGATACCCGGTGCCTTCCGCCGTTTCCCTACAATGCCTCCACCAGGATCTCGGAGAGCTCTTTGACCGGAAGCTCCTTTTCCGTGGCCGGGTCCTCCAGGGTCATGACACAGAACGGGCAGCTCGTGGCGAGCAGTTCCGCCCCCTTGTCCACGGCCTCCTGGACCCGTTTTTCGCTGTTTCTGGGGTAGGCGATCTCGGCCTCGAAGAACATCCGCCCGCCGCCTCCCTCGCAGCAGAGCGAGTTTTCCCGGGCGGAGGCGTACTCCATGAGCTCGACGCCCTCCACGGCCTCCAGCAGCTCCCGGGGTGCATCATAGACCTTGTTCTGCTTTCCCAGGAAGCAGGGATCGTGGTAGATCACCTTCTTGTTGTAAGGCGTCTTGAAGGCAAGGTCTCCTCTCTGCACCATCTCCGCCAGCAGCTCGGTGTAGTGCCTCACCGGGATCCCGAGGTCGCCGTACTCGTTCTTCAAGGCGTTCATGCAGTGGGGGGAGAGGGCGATGATCTCCTTCACCCCGTGCTTCTGGAAGACGGCGGCGTTTTCCTCCCGGAGCTCCTCGAACAGCCCTTCCTCGCCCATCCTGCGAATCTCGTTTCCGCAGCAGGCCTCCTCGGGTCCCAGGATCCCGAACTCCACGCCTCCCCGGTTGAGCAGCTTAGCCACGTTGATCGGGATGACCATGCATCGCGGGTCATAGGCCTGGATGCAGCAGGAGAACAGCAGCCTCTTGGACTCCGTGTCCTTGACGTGCGGAATCTCCACGTCCTGCCCCTCCTCTTTCACCCAGTCCGCCCGCTTGGGGCGCGGCCGCCCCCAGGGGTTCTTCTGGACGAAGGCGTTTTCGAGGGCCTTTTGAATCGAGAGAGGGATCTGCCCCTCCTCCACGAGCTCGCCCCTCAGGGCGATGATCATTTCGGACGGCTTGACGTCCCTCGGGCAGCGGAGCGTGCACTCGCCGCAGGAGGTGCAGTACCAGGGAAGCGCCTCTTCGATGTCGTGTTTGAGATGTCTCTTGCGCACCAGCTTTCGGATGTTGAAGGGGGTGATCCCGGATTCCGGGCAGCTACCCGAGCACATCCCGCACTGCATGCACATGTTCACTTGGCTCTGGGTCCGGTTGTCCATGAGATTGACTCCTCGTAGGGTCTGTATCAGCGCGGCACGACCGGAACAGCCGGTTTATCGGCAACGCCTTTGCTCGCGCATTCACGTTCCTGTGAGGCCTCGGGCAGGTAAACGGCGGGCGGCAATGCGGCAGGCCGTGTTCCGGGATTGTTTGCATGATTCCCCGTGCGACCGGGGGCCGGCCGGCGGGGAAATCGGCGATCACCGAATAGAACAATCGCCTTCCGTTGTCAAGGGCATTCAGTCCGACATTCAGTCCGGACCGAACGGAACAGGGGGTTCCTGCACGCCGGAAAGGGGACTGGGGGTCCGTTTTCGGAGTCGCTCGACGAGAATGCGGAGGAGCCCGGAGCGCTCCCTACGAGGGCCAACCGAACTCGGCCGTGTCGCCCAGCTCCTCCTCGATCCGAAGGAGCTGATTGTACTTGCAGACCCTCTCGGAGCGGCAAAGGGAGCCGGTCTTGATCTGCCCGGTGCCTGCGGCCACGGCAAGATCTGCGATGAAGGTGTCCTCGGTTTCCCCTGATCGATGACTCACAACGGCCTTCCAACCCGCACGGTGCGTCATCCGGATGGCGTCGAGCGTCTCCGTGAGGGTTCCGATCTGGTTGAGCTTGATCAGCACGGCGTTGGCCGAGCCTTCACGAATCCCCCGGCCGATCCTCTTGGTGTTGGTCACGAACAGGTCGTCTCCGACGAGCTGTACCCGGTCCCCCAGCTTTTCGGTGAGGGCCTTCCATGCCTTCCAGTCGTTCTCAGCCAGTCCGTCCTCGATGGACACGATGGGGAAACGCTCGATCCAGCCGGCATAGAAGTCGATCATGTCCGCGGCCGAGCGTTTCGAGCCGTCCGACTTCTTGAACACGTACCTGCCGTTCTCGTAGAACTCGGAGGAGGCGGGGTCGAGGGCCATCACCACGTCCTTGCCGGGCCGGTAGCCCGCCTTCTCGATCCCGGTGAGCACCATCTCGACAGCCTCCTCGTTGCTCTTGAGGTCGGGGGCGAAGCCGCCCTCGTCCCCGACGGCCGTGGAGTACCCCTTGTCCTTGAGCACCGAGGCGAGCCCGTGAAAGACCTCCGTCCCGATCCGCAGGGCCTCCCGGAAGCTTCTGCCCCCGATCGGCATGATCATGAACTCCTGAAGGTCGACGTTGTTCGCGGCGTGGGCTCCCCCGTTGAGGATGTTCATCATGGGCATGGGGAGACGGCAGGCGCCGGCTCCTCCGATGTACCGGTAGAGGGGTATGTAGAGGGAGTCGGCGGCGGCGCGGGCGACCGCCAGGGAAACCCCCAGGATGGCGTTCGCGCCCAGCTTTTTCTTGTTGTCCGTACCGTCCAGCTCCACCAGGGTCCGGTCCACGAGCCGCTGATCCGTGGCCTGTAATCCGGTGAGCGCGGGCGCGATCACCCGGTTGACGTTCTGGACCGCCTTTTCCACGCCTTTGCCCCGGTAGCGTTTCTTTGCCTTATCCCTCAGCTCCACGGCTTCGTACCTGCCGGTGGAGGCGCCGGAGGGGACGGCGGCCCGGCCGAAGCTTCCGTCTTCGAGGCCGACCTCCACCTCGACGGTCGGGTTGCCCCTGGAGTCAAGAATCTCGCGAGCCGTTACGATCTCGATCCTTTCCATGACTGCCCTCCTTGCACCGGCCCGAAGGCTCCGGCTCACTCCGGACCTGGAACGGCCCGGATCAATGGATGTGCATCTGTACGGCGGACCTCCCGTCGGAAGGGGGCGATGCGCCCCCGCCGCCTCGGTGTGACGAACTTCTTGGTTTTTGTGACAGCCTCTCAGGGGTAAATCACTATAGTGGATTTGGCGGTTGATGACAAGGCCCGGGCCTGATAGAAAGAAGTCACCAGTTCATATCGGAGAACCGCCTTCATGCATTCCCCGCCCTCGTTCAACCTGGATCCGCTCTTTCGTCCGCGCACGACCGCCGTGGTAGGGGCCTCCCGGAACCCTTCCAAGCTGGGGTGGCACGTGATGACCAGCCTGATCCGCGGCGGTTATTCCGGGCGCGTCGTCCCGGTCAACCCCGGCGCCGGGGAGGTCCTGGGCCTCCGGGCGACGGCAAGCCTGGAGCAGGTGGACGGACCGGTTGACCTGGTCGTAATCGCCGTCCCTGCGCGGCTCGTGCCCGGGGTGTTCGATGCCTGCGTGCGGAAGGGTGTGGGGGGGATCGTCCTCATCACCGCGGGGTTCAAGGAGATCGACGACCCCGAGGGGGGACGCCTGCAGGGCTCCCTTGCACGGCGTATCACCGAGGCCGGCATTCCGGTGATCGGTCCGAACACCTTCGGTCTCGTCAACCTGCATCACGGTCTGAACGCAAGCTTCACGCCGGAGTTTTCGCTGTGTGAAAAAGGCGGCGTCTCCCTGGTCAGCCAGAGCGGGGGCATCGCCCATCTGTCGGCTTTCACCGCTCTCAGGGACGGCCTCGGCATGAGCAAGATCGTGGGGCTCGGCAACCGCATGAACACGGGGTTCGCCGACGTGGTGGACTACCTGATGGAAGACCCGGACACCCGCGCCATTGCGCTCTACATCGAAGGGATGGATCGCCCCGGCTCGCTCCTCGAGACGATCCACTCCCACCGGGGGAAAAAGCCGGTGGTGGCCTACAAGACGGGCGCCTCGCTTTCGGGGGATCGGGCCTCGACATCCCATACCGGCTCCCTGGCCGGACGGGACGAGATCTACAGGGGTTTCTTCCGGCAGGCCGGCATCCTCCGCGCCTTGGACACGGAGGCGTTTCTGGACGCAGGCCGGGTCCTGGGAGGCAGCCCCCCTGCCGGCGGGAGGGAATGTCGCGGTCCTCACCGGTCAGGCGGGTCCGGGCATGGCCGCGTGCGATACCCTGGAGGCCGCCGGGCTCGATGTCCCATCCTTCAGCCCCGCCACCCGCGCCGAGGTGGAGCGGCTCCTTCCGCCGCTGGCCCTCCGCACGAACCCCGTGGACATGGGGCCCGCCTGGTACGACAACGATGCGATCGCCGGTATGATGCGGGCGGTGCTGGAGGACGAGCGGATCGATGCCGTGCTTCTCCTCATGATGTTCGCCTCGGCCAACCGCACTGCGATTTCCGGTTCGGCCCCCTTTCTGCGCGACTGGTCTCAGCGAAAGCCCGTGGTCTCCTGCCTCCTGGCGCCTCCAGGGATTTGGGACGAGGAGGTGAAGGCCCTCGAGCGGGACGGTGCGCTGGTGAACTTTCCCACGCCGGAGCGGGCGGCGCGGGCCCTGGCCGCACTGTACCACGCGGCCGGACTTCGGGCGAAACTCGAGCCCGCCGGTTTTTGAATGAAGGCCGCAGATCCATGAAGCATCTCGATTTCCTCGTCATCACCGGTCTTTCCGGATCGGGCAAGAGCACGGCCATCGACGCACTGGAGGACACCGGCTACTTCTGCGTGGACAACCTGCCCGTTTCTCTCGTGCCCAAGTTCCTCGAGCTTCGCTCGGGGATCGGCTCCGAGGTTCAGAAGATCGTCCTGGGCATGGACTTGAGACAGCGGGACTTCGTCGAGCGCTTCCAGGAGGTGTTCGAGGAGGTCCGCCGGGAGGGATACCGGCCGAAGCTCCTGTTTTTCGAGGCTTCGGAAGAGGTTCTGCTCAAACGCTACAGCGAAACCAGGCGCCAGCACCCGTTCTCGAGGGAAGGGGACCTTTTGCCGGGCATCCGCGAGGAACGAGGGAAGCTGCAGGGGCTGAAACCGTTCGCCGATCGGATCATCGACACGTCCCACTATACGGTTCACGAGCTCAAGGAGCTCATGATCCAGCTTGCCTACCGGAACATGCCTTCCGAAAGGATGCGGATCGGCATGATCTCCTTCGGTTTCAAGTACGGTGTGCCGCTGGAGAGCGACCTGATCATGGACGTCCGCTTCATTCCGAACCCGTACTTCATCCCGGAGCTCAAGAAGCTGGACGGCCGCGACGAGCAGGTGCGGGCCTTCGTCCTCAAATGGCCGGAGACCCTGGGGTTCATGGACCGCTTCGGCGGCATGCTGGACTACCTGCTTCCGTTCTACGAAAAGGAGGGGAAGGCCTATCTGAGCATTGCCGTGGGTTGTACGGGTGGGAGGCACCGGTCGGTGACCGTGGCCACGGAGCTGCACCGCATGCTCGAGGAGGAAGGAAGGGATGTGAGCCTGACCCACAGGGACCTCGAGCTGCCCTGAGGTGCGGTCGGGGAGCCGGCTCGGCCTACTCGAACTCCTCGGATTCCTCGGTCGGATAGAACAGGTCGAGATGATCTCTCCGGATGGTCTCCATCTCCTCCTCCAGCAGGATTTCCTCGGCCTTCGAACGAAAGCGGCCGGCCTCCTTCTCCATCTCGTTCAATCGGGCGGCGGCTCCGCTTTCGGCGAGCATCCGCTTGACCGCGGTGAACAGGGTCTCGTTTCCGTAGAGGAAGGTTCCTTCCTGCATGATCTTGCAGGCGACCATGTGACGGAATGTGTCGAAGCGAAGCTGCTCCCGTACCGTGTCCAGGCCCTTGATCACGTAGTCGATTTCCTCCCGCAGCTGGGGGGTTGTCAGCATGCGGTGCTTTTCACGAAAGATGCGCTCGTCCAGCCTCCTTCGGTGGTCCTCGGGAAAGCCGTCGCTCACGATGATCACGAGATCGAGATCCGAGCCCTGGACGAGCCGTCCCGTGCTGCGCTCGGGACGTGGAACGTCGTGGGCCATGCCGTACACGATGTCTCCTGCGAGGATGAAGCAGCTCTGTTCACGGATCAGGTCGGGGTTGTCCGCGCGGCTCACCAGGGCGGAGATCGTCCGGTAGGCGAGCTGGGACTTGTCCCGCGTCACAGACTCGATGCGGCGGGAAAGCTCGATCAACCTGGACTCCAGCTCCTCTTCGGCGCCGCGCCGTGCAACGACGGAGTAGGTGAGAAACTCCCTGAGAATGGACGGGGAAAGCCTGGCATAGTTGTCGATCCTCCGGTCCAGCCTCAGATACAGATGTGCTATGCTCCGAACGATCAGGGCCGTCGAGCCCGTGCAGTGACGCCAGAGCGTCAGGCTGTCGGTTGAGAGACATTCGAGGAGCTCGCTTCCCGTGAGCGGTCCCCGCTGCTCGAGGAGAGTAAGAATTTCTGTTTCCATGGCGTCATTATACCAGCAGGGAGGTCGTTGGCGATCGGGAATTCAAGGTTCGTGGATTCCATGGAGGACGGAAAATCCAGCGAGGCGGGTTCCGAGATCCCCCGGCTGATCGGCATGCCCGGAGTCGAGGATGAAAAAAACAGCGTCCACCGTGTTTTTCAGCGATTTTATGGTTGAAATTCGATACAATTTCTATTATGGTTCCGTACGATTCGGCCAATGCGGGTACCCATTCACATGAAAGGAGGAGATTATGAACAAGGGAGATTTGGTCAACGAGGTCGCCAAGGTCGTGAGCACCAAGAAGGAAGCTCAGGCGGCCGTGGACACGGTGTTTTCAGCCATCACCAAGGCCCTCAAGAAGAAGAGCACCGTGACGTTGGTGGGATTCGGCACATTCAAGGTGGACAAGAGAAAGGCCCGGAAGGGAAGAAATCCTCAGACCGGCGAGGAGATCAAGATCAAGGCCAAGAAGGTGCCCAAGTTCGTGCCGGGAAAAGCTCTCAAGGACGCCATCAAGTAAGTCTCCGGGAAGATGCTGCGGAATTCAAACCCCCATCGGGAAGCCGCCCGCGTGGGGGTTCCTTTTTTCAGGGGGCGGCCGCGATGATCGCCGTCTTCCTGACCCTCCCCTGGGTCTTTTCGGTCGTTCCCGCTTATTCAGGCGGACGGGAATCCCTTACAAGCAGGGACGTCACGGTGGTGTACCCGGTCCATCACCTTCGATCCGCCGAGAAAATCCTCGATCTTTATCCATCCGTGCGGGGTGAGCTCGAAGAGCATCTTCGATGGTCCGTCACATTCCACCCGACGGTGATCCTGGTTGCCGACAGCGGGGCGTTCCGGCAAATGACGGATCAATCCAACGTGGTGGCCTTGGCCGTCTCCCGTGGGAACCTCATACTCATCGACCTTTCCGCCGTGGATGACGACCCGTCCGGTTTGAGGTCCTCCCTCGAGCACGAGCTGTGTCACCTTCTCCTCCACGCCCGGATCCCGAAGGGATCCCTGCCGCGGTGGCTCAATGAAGGGATCGCGCAGTGGGTGAGCGGCGGTTTCTCGGAGGTCCGGCTCCCGAGAAGAGGCTCCGTGCTCGACCAGGCCGTTGTGTCGGGACGCACCATTCCCGTCGAGTACCTGTCCGCAAGCTTCCACGACGACGGACGCCGGCTGCAGCTCGCGTATGAGCAGAGTCTCAGCCTGGTTCAGTTCCTCATCGACCGGTTCGGGGTGGACACCCTCCTTTCCCTCCTGGAGAGCCTGGCCGAGGGGGGGACCCTGGAGCAGGCGCTCTCGAAGCACGGCTCCTTGACGATGGCATCCCTGGAAGAGGCCTGGCTGGAGGACCTCGAGGACAAGCTGGCATGGACCACCCTGCTGATCGGGCATCTTTACGAGATCCTTTTCTTCCTGGCGGCCGCCTCCCTGGTGGTGGGGTTCGCCCGTCATGTGAAGAGGAAGAGGGCCGCCATGGAGGCGCTGGACGACGCCGACGGGGAGAACGGGTGAGACATCGAAGATCCGGCTGAGCATGTTCTCGATGCTCAGCCGGACAACGGGGAAGGAGGACCATGGAGGCGGGAACGATCAACAACGGTTCCTACAAGAATCTGTGCCTGTACCACGTGGTGGACGGCCTGAGCGCCGGTCTTTCCCAGTTCTCCGGGCAGAGCCGGGCCGCGTTGCTCTATGCGGAGGCCCCCGAGGATCCGGTGAGGGTTTACGATCCGCAGGATCTGCTCAGGGGGCATGAACCCCGGCTCAAGGAGCTCTACCTGGACTCGAGCGAGTGGCGGCGCCGGGGTCCGGACACCAGAGCCATGACTGAGTTCGGCGAGATGCATCCCGAGAAGAACCTGGAGCTGGCGGGCCTGGTCTCTTTTGGAGGAAGGAGCCGTTCCATCTTCTATCAGATGTGGTTCACGGAGCATCACCCGGACACGTGCTCCATCGGGCCGACCGAGAGGTGGCTCGAGCATGCCGCCTTTCTCCTGGCCAACGACTTTGCCTTCGAGAACGCCCTGTATGCGGGCTCGTCCGGGTATGTGCTTCGGGAGTACGCCACCCATGCGGTGCGGGACTTTCTCCTGGACGCCGTGAACGTCATGCTCGGGTGGGACACCAAGGTGCTCGTCCTTCCCATCCTGGACGCCGTCCTGGCCATCTCCAAGACGCCGGAGGAGGGGCACAAACCTTTCGGTCACCTCGTGTTTGTCGCGCCGGACGATTTTCCCGGCCTGGATTTCCTGGTCCGGTTTCCCAGGGACCTGCGTCCCGGCGTCCACAACTACAAGCACGTTCGAAAGCTGCTCCAGGCGGTGGAGCGTGCCGACCGAAAGCTCGCATCCGACGGGCTCAGCATCGTGGGAATCGTGGGAGGAGACATGCCGGAGTGCCGGTTGACCGCCGATTTTCACGGCGGGCACGGGTTCCTGCGGTTCGCAGGCGAGCCGGTCTGCAGCTTTTCGGACGGCCGGTTCACATCCACGAACCGGAAGGCCAATCTGGTGGATCTCGAGGAAATGCTTTTGGAATCCTCCCTGGATCCCGAAGCGGGCAGCTCCCTGTTCCGCCTGGTCAAGGAGATCGTGAACCATGCGGGCGAGGAGAAGTTCGGATGCACCATTGTCATGGACCTGAACGAGCATCCCCTGGAGATCTCAGGGCAGCTCCTGGATCAGCCCGTTGACCTGGAGGACGCGGACTACCTGGGCCTTGCCTGCTCCCTGTCCAAGGTGGACGGAGCTCTCCACATCGGGGCGGACCTCAGGCTGCATGCCTTCGGATGTCTGCTGGACGGCCACGCAGTGCCCGGGGAGAACCTTTCCCGGGGGGCCCGTTTCAACTCGGCCCTCCGGTTCACCTCGGAACGCGACAGCGTGATCGTCGTCGTGGTCTCCTCGGACCGGCCCGTCTCCATCATCCGTGGAGGCGTGGAGATCACGGCCCGCTGCGAGCTGAAGTCCTTCTCCAAGCTCGTGGAGCCGCCTCCGGCCCTGGAGGACTGGATTCAAGGATGATCTCGGGAGGCCCGGGAAGGGCGTCCTGCAAGGAGGAAAACCACATGGCCGATATCGTCGCCGTCTATGGAAGCCCGCGCCGCAAGGGCAACACGGCCTCGCTCCTGGCCGAGGCCGTGCGAGGGGCGAGGCAGGCCGGAGCCGAGGTGGAGGAGTTTGTCCTGCGGGACATGAAGATTTCCCCCTGCCTGGAGATCTATGCGTGCAGGGAAGACGGACGCTGCGCCATTCAGGACGACTTTCAGGGGCTCTACGACCGGTTTCTGTCCTGTCCGGGCGTCATGCTCGCCTCACCCATGTTCTTCTACTCGGTGAGCGCCCACACCAAGGCCATGATGGACCGGTGCCAGTCCCTGTGGGTGAAGCGCTACTGGCTGGAGAAGATGCCGTTCGGCCGGCCGAGCCCCGATCGAAAGGGCCTGTTCATCTCGGCAGGGGCGACCCGGGGGAAGCGGCTCTTCGAGGGAAGCCTGCTCACGGTCCGCTACTTCTTCGACGCCCTGGACATGGTCCTGTGGCGCTCCCTGCTCTACCGGGGGCTGGATTTCGAGGGGGATGTGGATCAACACCCGGACTACCTCGAGGAGGCTTTTCAGGCCGGACGGGAGATGGCCGGAGCCCTCGGCCCCGTTTGAGCCCTGCCCGCGTCGATCAGGCGGCCTCCCCGGCACGCCGCCGGCAGTCGGACAGGGCCAGGTACAGGGCGCCGACCGCCAGCTCGGCGCAGTGGGTGTGGTCCCTGGGCAGCGTTTCCAGATAGCCGGCGACGTCCTCGGGAGTGAGGGTCCACGCCTCTTCCAGTGTCTTTCCTTCGACGATCTCGCAGACGGTGTTTGCACATGCGTTGGTGTTGAGACAGCCGTTTGTTTCGAAGGAAATCGATTCGATCCTTGCCTGTCGCGTCGTCAGAAAGAACGTCACCGTGTCACCACAATCACCGGTCCTGCTTCCGAGTCCGTCCGGGTCTGCGACGGTTTCCCGCCGGTCCGATCGAAAGGCCATTTCCAGGTATCGCAGGGAGTGATCCTGCCAGAAATCGAAGCTGTTTTCGCTCATATCCTCACCATTCGCCCCTTCTCATCAGGCAAGGGCCACCATCTCGATCTCCACCCGGGCGCCGAGAGGGAGGGCGGTCACCTGGAACGCGCTTCTCGCCGGAGGATCGGCGGAGAAGAATCCGCCGTAAACGGCGTTGACCTTGGCGAAGTCCCCGATATCCGTAAGGTAGACCGTCGACTTTACGACGCGGGAGAGATCCGTGCCCGCAGACTCGAGAACGGCGCTCAGATTTTCCATGACCCGGCGGGTCTGTTCCTCGATCCCGCCCTCCACCAGCTTTCCTGTGTTCGGATCCAGGGGCACCTGTCCCGACGTGAAAACCAGCCCGGCGGCCCGGATCGCCTGGCTGTACGGGCCCACGGCCGCGGGCGCCTTGTCCGTGTGAATCGGTTCTCGCATGAGGTCCCTCCTCTGTCTGACGGCCTGGCCGCCGAATCCATTTTCATTCCGTCCCGCGGATTCGAGGCGTTCGAGGGCCTCTGCGGAACGGCGATGCCCTCTTGCTCGAAACCGCGAAAAGAGATCGACAGGAGCCCATGTACATCGGATTCCGCCTGATGTCAACGCCGGTTCGTGCCGGTTCACCGGAGACGTTTGACAGTTCGGCGCGGACCGGCTAATAAGGACCCTTGTCCGGAGCCGAAGCAGGGCAGGGACGGGAAACCGGTACGGGATTCGCTTCCGGCGCCGGTCTGCAAACGAGGCAAGGGGAGACGGAGATGGCCTATTGCGCGCACTTGAAGGTTCGGTTCGGCGATATCGACAATGCGGGAATCGTGTACTACCCCCGGTTCGTTCATTACTTTCACGTCGCCCTGGAGGAGTTTTTCGGCGCGGAGCTGGGAATCGACTACGCCACCGTTTTGACCAGACACCGGATCGCATTCCCGACGGTTCACCTGGAGGCCGATTTTCGAAGACCGCTCCAGTTCGGGGATCACATCGGTGTGGAAGTCACCGTGAACCGGATCGGGACGAGCTCCATCGTCTGGGGATACCTGGCCTACCGGCTCGGAGAGGAGCGTCGTCCCGTGGCCGAAGGGCACAATGTGACCGCCTGCATCAACCTGGACTCCTTTCAGAAGGTGGAGGTGCCCGGGTGGCTGCGGCACGACCTGATCGCCTATCAGAAGCGGTGCGGCGTCAATCCCTGAACCGGGTGCACGCACGATTGGTCTGTCTTGTATCGGATCTTGACTTCCACCGGGGACTGCCTATAATGAAAGGTTAAAATCATGGGCGGAGCCCCCGAGGCGAAAAGGTTCTTTACAAAACCCCACTGATTTGGTATAGTTTTATTTTTTCATGCCCGGCCGACACGGCGAACAGCCCGCCTTGAAGCGGGCTGACGTGCATTACGGGTAAGAAACGGAAAAGGAGGAGGCATGACAGACAGCAAACCACTCATCCAGGATATCATGAACGAGGCACTGAACGATCCCAATCTGACGAATCAGGAAAGGATGCAGATTGACGAGATCCAGCTCGATGCCATGACACGCGCCCGGCAGGTTGCCGATCATCACGAGGACAGAGGCGGCTACACGAGGTCCCTGGAGCAGGAGCTGGCAAAAAGCGCAGGTGAGATCCAGAGAATCCGAGGTATGGCGGCCAATCGAGAGTCCAGAAGGATGGAGAGCTACTGACCCGGATAGAGAGTGACGGCCGGAGCCCGTGGGAACCCTTGCCTCCGGCAGGAAACACATACAATGCGGCCCCGTTCCACATCTCTTTCGACGTGAAACGGGGCCGCGTCTTTTCAAGCCGGATCAGAGCGGGCCGCCTGGTACGCTCCCCGGAGGGCGGCCTCCGTTCTCGATGAGGGCATGAACCGGTTCCAGCCCGTAAGGCGATCCTTCCTCGATGGCCTTGAGCACCGTTCCCCCGCCGGTGAAAAAGTAGCAGGAAGGGTCGTCCAGGGCCGACATGTAGATCCCGGGGTTCAGCCTCTTGAGCTCCTGAAGGGTGTCTCCGCCGCCGAAGAGCTTGAGTGCATCGCGGTTTTTTGCGATCTCCCGGTTGAGGCGCTCCGTGCCCGCTGTGAAGTGAGGGACGAAGCCCATCACGGCGTTGACGAAAACGGTTCGGGCCGAGTCGATGAAGCGGCCCACCCCCGGGTCGTCGAAGCTCTCCGGGGCCGCGTCCAGGAAGAAGCCATACTGTCGACCCCTGCTGAAATCCCGGATCCGCCGGGTTCGATGCCGGCCCTCCTTCCTGGAATCCGGCAGGTCGGATTCCTCGAGCAAGGGCAGCTCCACGATCTTTTTCGACTCCCGGTCCATTGCGACCAGCTCGTCGGCCGCCCTTACATCCTCTTCACGGACCCCCTGCACCCGGATGCCGTACCTGGCACAGAGATAGGCATTGTAGATGATGCCGCCTAGGATCAGGTGATCGACCCGCTCGTGAATCCGCCGGAGGGGGCCGATCTTGGTGTCGTACTTCGCCCCGGCCACAACCGCCAGAAACGGCCTCCGGGGTTCGAGGACCCGCTCGAGATTGAGAAGCTCCCTCTGCATGAGCAGCCCGGCGAAGGAAGGCAGGCGTCTCGTTACGTCGAAGGTGGAGGCGTGGGCCTGCCAGGACCCGAAGGCGTCGTTCACGTAGACGTCCGCCAGGCCGCCCAGCCGGGAGGCGAACCGTTCCCGGGGAACACCCTTCCCTTCCTCTCCCTGGAAGCATCGGGTGTTGGGCAGGTAGATGCCCGGGATCCTGCGCTCCCTGAGGCGACTCAAATCTCCGTCCATGGACGGGCCGATGTCCTGAATGCCCAGATCGCCTTCGGCCTCGAGCATGGGCACCGTGAACTGCACGTCCAGCTTGCGCTCCAGGTACTGCACAATGGGCAGGACCGAGCTCCTGCCGTCTTCGGTAATCTTTCCCGTCTTCTTGTCTCTGGGCCGTCCCACGTGGGTCATCAGGATCGGCCGTCCTCCCTGCTCCGCAATCCGGTAGAGCGTGGGAAATGTGGCGTCGATCCGAAAGGGATCCTTGATTTCTCCCTTCTTGACCACGTTGTGATCGACCCGAACCAGCACAACCCTGTTCTCGAGGTCGGCATCCTGAATCAGGGGCAGTCGGGAATCCAGCCTGGTTCGGTCCATAACGTCTTCTCCTTCCCGTTGAAAGCATGGCCCGGCCCTCGAGGCGCTCCGGTAATCCGAGTGTACCAGAATCGGTGGAGATTGGAAACGGAGAGTGAGAGAGTGAGAGAGCCGGTCCGGCACGCCGCCGGGGTTGTCCGGCCTGTTGTCCGGCCTTGTCATCGCGGGGGGATGTGGGATATGGTGTGGCTCCGAAAGGGACGGCGCGGGCGCGATGCGCTGCGGAACTTGAACGACCAGAGGAGCCGAAAGCCATGGGAAGCGATGTGTACGAGCAGCTGGCGGAGCATTTGTCCACCCTGGGTATGGGGTACCCGGTCACGGACGACCTGCTGGAGATTCTCCGGCATAACTTCAGCCCCGAAGAGGCCCGGGTGGCCCTGGCCCTGCCCACCCGGGTGGCCCCGCTCCATCCCGTTCCGGCCGATGAGATCGTCCCCCGGGTGGACCTGCCTGCGGAGGAGGTGATTGCCATCCTGGAGCGGCTGGCCGAGCGGGGGCTCCTGTTCAGCGCCGAGACGGGTTCCGGGGAGCGCGGCTACGCCCTCCAGCAGGTGGGCTTCGGGTTCCCCCAGCTCTACTTCTGGAAGGGGGAGGAGACGGACACGGCCAGGCACATGGCCGGACTGGTGGCCAGGTACTTCAACCGCAAGGTGACCCGGGAGGCTTATGCTTCCGAGACCCAACCCTACCGCTATGTCCCGGCGTCCGGCTCTCTGGCGCCCGATCTCCAGGCAGTGCTTCCCCATCACGCCATGGAAACCGTGCTGGACAGCGCCCGGGAGTTCGCCGTCTGTCACTGCGCATGCAGGATGACGGCCCTTCTCCGGGGGCGGCCCTGCGGGCATCCCACGGAGGTGTGCATCAAGTTCGACGAGATGGCCCGATACGTCATCGACCGCGGGCTCGGACGGGAGATCAGCCGGGAGGAGGCCGGGGAGCTGGTGGCCCTGGCGGCGGAGGAGGGCCTGGTTCACTTCGTGGACAACGCCGCCGGGGAGATCAAGCACAACTGCAACTGCTGCGGATGTGCCTGCTGGAACGTCGGGACCCTCCGGAGGAGGAAGATTCCCAGAGACGCCATCATGGCCACCTACTTCCTTCGGGAGACGGAGGGAGAGGACTGCGCCGGCTGCGGGGCGTGTGCCGACATCTGCCCCGTGGAGGCCGTGACCATGGAGGACGACCGCCCTGTGGTGGATTTGGACTGGTGCATCGGCTGCGGTGTATGCGTTCCCCGGTGCCCGTCGGGGGCGGCGGGTCTGCGGATCCGGGACGACCGCCCCGACGGTCTTCCGGCGGAGCGGTTCGAGGAGCTCCACGAGAGGATTCTGCGGGAGAAGGGCTTGAATCGAGAGGAGGAGAACCGTTGAGGTTCATCACCTTCAATCTGCGGTTCGAGAACGAAGGCGACGGCGAGAACGCCTGGTCCGGCAGGCGGGAGATGATCATTCGTATCGTCAGGCGCTACGCGCCGTCGGTCCTGGGGACCCAGGAGGGACGGTGGGTACAGCTGCGCTACCTGGAGGAGCATCTCCCCGAGTATGCCATGCAGGCGCCGAATCGCGTAACCGACGACGCGTCCCAGTACCCCACCCTGTTCGTGAGGAAGGACGCGTTCGACGTCCTGGAATGCGAAGCGTTCTGGCTTTCCCGGACGCCGGAGGCGCATTTGAGCAAGGATTGGGACAGCGCGTTTCCGAGAATGATGAGCGCCGCCCGGTTGAGGCACCGCTCCACCGGAAACGTTCTCTGGACCGTCGTGACGCACCTGGATCACGTGGGAGACGAGGCCAGGTACCGCCAGGCGAAGATGGTGGCGGACTGGATCGCCCTGAGGAGGGTGCCCGTCGTGCTCATGGGCGACTTCAACGACGTCCCGGGATCCAGGGCCCATGCCGTGTTGACCGCGGAGGGCACCGGCCTGGTGGACACATGGCAGAGCATGGGGCGCCGGGAGGGCGAGCGCGCGTTCACCCACCATGGTTTCGAAGGCGTTCCGCAAAAGACCAGGATGGACTGGATCCTGGCGAGCCGCAGCTTCGAGGTCGAAAGCGTTCGAATTCTGCGGGATCAGGAGGAAGGCCGCTATCCTTCCGACCACTTCCCCTACCTGGCTGATTTGAGCTTCCCAGGCGAAGGTCGTTCGGCCGACTGAGGCGTGATTCCGAGCAGCCCGCTTTGTATCCCCGTCCTCGCACACGGCTCGGCCCTGTCTTGATTCAGCTCCCGCCGTGCCGGACCGGAGATCGATCCCCTCGTTGAATAGATCCGTTGCCTTTACTCTTGCCGGATCGTGATTATAGTAGCACGGTATCTCATTTGGAAGGCGGGCTGATCGAGAAGCCGACGCGGGGAGAGGCGCATGTACACCGTAAAAGTCAGGTTGGCGAGGGACATCGGGGGGCTCTATGAGAGGATGAACCGGATGATGGACGAGGTGCTGCACCTGAACCGTCCCGTGTTGTCCCAGTGCGGCGCCGGGTGGATCCCTGAGGCCGACGTGATCGAGACGGAGGACCATCTTGTCGTGCGGGTGAACCTGGCCGGGGTCCGCAAGGAGGAGATCGAGGTCGCGTTCGGTGAGACCTACCTGCGGGTCGAGGGAAGGCGGATGCCCGATTACGCTCCGGGGTCACGGGTCCGCTATCACCGGTTGGAAATGGGATCCGGCGGGTTCGAGCGCATCTTTCGCGTACCCGTTCCCATCGACCCGGATCACATCGAGGCGACCCTGGTTGAGGGAATTCTGACGGTTCGGATGACCAAACCGGGCCGGCAGTCGAAAACGCGGGTGGTCACCGTCAGGGATTGAGGGACGGCGGGACAACATTGCTGTGTCGAGTCACGACGGATGTGTCAAGGCCCTTTGATGGGAGTGTGAATCAATGAAAAAGAAGGAAAACGGCATTCCGGACATCCTTCCGGTCCTTCCGGTTCAGGAGTCGGTTCTCTTTCCGCGGATGATCGTTCCGCTGATGATCCGGGACGAGACCTCCGTTCAGCTGGTGGACGAGGCTTTGCAGTCCAACAAGCTGATCGCGGTTTCGCTGATCCAGGAGGCGGAGGATCCCGAGCTGGAGGGGGAGCGCGTCTACGACGTGGGAACCGCCGGTCAGATCGTCAAGCTGAACAAGGGGGAAGAAGGCACCATGGTGGCGGTCCAGGGTCTCGCCAGGATCGGCATTGGAGAGGCCGTGGCCACGGAGCCGTACCTCAAGGCCAGGGTGTGGGAGCTTGAGGAGCAGACGGTTCAGGATCAAGAGCTCGAGGCCATGGCGGCGAACGTTCAGGGCCTCTTCAAGCTCATCGTGGACCTGTCTCCATACCTTCCCCAGGAGCTTGCTCAAGCCGCCAGAAACGTGAAGGACCCGGGTCCACTCGCCGACCTGATCGTCTCCACTCTCAACCTGGATCGGTACAAGAAGCAGGAGATCCTGGAAAGCCTCGACGTCAAGGAGCGGATGTCTCTCTTGACCGTATATCTGAACGAGGAGCTGGAGCTCCAGAAGATGGGGCAGAAGATCCAGGACAAGGTCAAGGAGGGGATGGAGAGAAACCAGCACGAGTACTTCCTCCGCGAGCAGCTCAAGGCCATCCAGGACGAGCTGGGCATGGAGGAGGAAGAGCCCTCGGAGATCGCCGAGCTGCGGGAGCGGATCGAACAGAAGGTCCTTCCCGCGGAGGTGCGTGACGCTGCGGAGAAGGAGCTGGAGCGTCTTTCCAGGATGCATGCGTTTTCCTCGGAGTACACGGTTTCCAGGACCTATCTGGACTGGATCCTGGACCTGCCCTGGGAGGAGAGCACCGAGGACACCCTGGATCTCGAGATAGCGGGAGAGGTCCTGGAGAAGCATCACTACAACCTCGAAAAGGTCAAACGCCGGATTCTGGAGTATCTCGCGGTCCGCAAGCTCAATCCCGAACACAAGGGATCCATTCTCTGTCTGGCGGGCCCCCCGGGGACCGGGAAGACGAGCCTGGGTCGGTCCATCGCAGAGGCCATGGGGCGTTACTTCGTGCGCATGTCCCTGGGAGGCGTCCGGGACGAGGCGGAAATCCGGGGGCATCGGAGGACCTACGTGGGTTCTCTACCCGGCCGCATCATCCAGGGAATCAAGCGGGCGGGCTCCAACAACCCGGTCTTCATGCTGGACGAGATCGACAAGGTGGGAGCGGACTTCCGGGGAGACCCCTCCTCCGCCCTCCTGGAGGTCCTCGATCCGGAGCAGAACGTGGCGTTCTCGGATCACTACCTGGAGCTCGATTTCGACCTCTCCAAGGTCATGTTCATTACCACGGCCAACCAGCTGGATCCGGTCCCCCCGCCCCTGCGGGATCGGATGGAGGTGCTGGAGCTCTCGGGATACATAGAGGATGAGAAAGTGAGCATCGCCGAAAAGTTCCTGATTCCGAGACAGATCAAGGCCCACGGGCTCAAGAAGAAGCAGCTGGCCTTTCGCAGGTCCGCTCTTCGCAAGATTATCCGCGAGTACACGCGGGAGGCCGGGCTTCGTAATCTGGAACGGGAGATCGGTTCGGTGTGCCGGGGGGTCGCCCGCAAGGTGGCGGAAGGTCACGACAGGAAGTACGTCATCACGGCCGACGAGCTGAAGGAGTACCTGGGCAACCCCAAGTACACCATGGATGTGGTGGAACGGACGTCCATCCCCGGGGTGGTGACGGGCCTGGCCTGGACGCCCACGGGGGGCGACATCCTGTTCATCGAGGCGACCAAGATGCCGGGCAAGACCAACCTCGTGCTCACCGGCCAGCTGGGAGAGGTGATGAAGGAGTCGGCGCAGGCGGCCCTGAGCTACATCCGGTCGAACACCTGCGATCTGGGGCTCCAGGAGGATTTCTACAAGGACGTGGACCTCCACATTCACGTCCCGGCCGGGGCCATTCCCAAGGACGGGCCGTCGGCCGGGGTGACCATGCTCACCGCCTTGGCCTCGCTCCTCACCGGCAAGGCCGTTCGCTCGAAGACGGCCATGACCGGCGAGATCACGCTGCGCGGATCGGTCCTTCCCGTCGGCGGAATCAAGGAGAAGGTGCTCGCAGCCAGCCGCAGCGGAATTCGGCACGTAATCCTCCCCAGGGAGAATCACAACGATCTGGAGGAGTTGCCGGAAAAAGTCAAAAAGCAGATCTCGTTCCATGAGGTGAGCCGCATGAGCGAGGTCCTGAGCCTGGCCCTGGATGGACACGGAAAGGAGGCCGGCGGAACCGCGCAGACGAAGGGGGGGCGTTCATGAAAAGCTTTCGCAAGGAGCTCTGGTTTCACGTGCCCACGAGGCGCGCATTGATCAACATCACCCCTCAGGTGGAGGACTGCCTGAGGGAGAGCGGCATTCGCGAGGGCCTGCTCCTCTGCAACGCCATGCACATTACGGCCTCGGTGTTCATCAACGACGACGAGGCGGGGCTCCATCAGGACTACGAGGAGTGGCTGGAACGGTTGGCGCCGCATGAGCCTGTCGCTTCCTACAGGCACAACGTGGGCGAAGACAATGCCGACGCACACATGAAACGTCAGATCATGGGGCGCGAGGTGGTGGTGGCCGTCACGGACGGCCGGCTGGATTTCGGCACCTGGGAGCGGATCTTCTACGGCGAGTTCGACGGGAGAAGAAAAAAGCGCGTCCTCGTAAAGATCATCGGGGAGTGAGCAGCGGGCGCCGTGTCGGCTGGGCCGCCGGTCAAGGCTTCAGCTCGAGATTCTGCCCCACCCGGATCAATGAACCCCGAATGCTGTTGAGCTCCTGGATCGTGTGGACGGGCACCCCGGAGCGGCGCGAAATACCGATCAGTGTGTCCCCTCGCTGCACCACGTAGCGTTCTCCCGTGATGTTGCCGTCGATGTCGGCGGCGTAGGTCTTGCATATGGTTTCGAGCACCCGGGTCAGGCGGAGGCCACGGCCCTCGGGAACCTTGACGACGTACCGGCCGGGGGACAAGTTGTAGCCGAGGATGTGCGGATTGAGCTCCTTGATGGTCTTGAAGTCTGTGCCCAGCGCCTCGGCCACGTCCACGATGGGCACGGCGGCCGGCAGGTTCACCTCGACGCGGTCGCAGGAGACCGGTCGATACAACCGGTTCTCCGGGATTTGGTAGCCGTATCGGGCGGGGTCCTCGAGGATCAGCTTGATGGCGGCGATACGGAAGATGTACCGTTCCGTCTCGAGCGGCAGGTTCAGCCGGTAGAAGCTTTCCGCCCGCTGCAGCTTCATTTCCTTTCTCAGCCTGGTGTCACCGCAGTTGTATGCGGCCATGGCCAGGGCCCAGTTCCCGAAAATCCCGTGAAGGGTCTTGAGGTAATGAAGGGCCGCCGAGGTGGAGCGCTCGAAGTCGCGGCGCTCGTCGATGCGGCGATCCTCGCGGAGCCCGTTGTGGCGGGCCGTCCGCGGCATGAACTGCCAGGGCCCCATGGCCCCCCTGTGGGAGCGGATGTGGGTGATCAGCGAGCTTTCCGCCACGGCGAGGTATTTCAGGTCGTCGGGCATGCCTTCTTCCGCCAGCCGCTTCTCGATGTGAGGAAAGTAACGGCTCGCCCGCTTGAGCCACATGAACACCTGGGCCTGGTCCCACGCTGAAATGGTGAGCTCCCGGTCGAGCATCTCCCGAACGTGGCGTTGTTCGATGGGAACGGGTTCACCGCAGAGAAAAAGCACGTCGGGAAGAGGCACCTCTTCGTACACCGCCTCTCCGGGTTTCGTGCCGGCCGGCGAGGAAACAACCAAAAGCAGGATGAGCCCGACAACCACGGCGGGCAGAATCATCGAACCGATCCGGGGACGTGCGACTCGGGGGATCATAAGCAATCGCTCCTCGGAGATTTGGGCCGGATGAGCCGCTGCTTGCTCCCGGGTTCCGGCCTGTGAAAAGAACACCCTGCCCCCGATCCTAAGGGAAACCGGGTCAGGCTTCAAGCTCAATCCTTCCTTCTCGAGCCGTGCGAATCCCTCCTGTAGGGGGGCGGAAGGGGTGCGTCCGGGATCCGTACGCGGGCGGGGCATGAATCGGACCTGAATTGAGCGTTTGTGCGGAAAGACGTTTTCAACAGCGGGGGTGACCCGAAGCACGAGACGGCCATGGACGTTCAGGCCGGAGGCCGCGGAAAGGGGGATCTTACCGGTAAG
>JAIPEI010000006.1 GCA_021737245.1 Deltaproteobacteria bacterium
AGCCGGGCCGGCGGGCGTTCACGCGGCTCGGCGGCATTCCTCGGGAATCACGCCGGGGAGGGCGGTCGATCGGGCCCGGCGTTGCAGGAGGGAGGCCCGGCGCACTCAAGGTACGAAGATGGTGGCTTCGGGGTTGTGCAGGATGTTCTGGGACAAGTCCTTTCCGGTGATGATTGCGTTGTAGTCGATGCGAAAGGTCTTCTTCTCGCCCTCGATCATGCGGATGAGGCGGACGTTGTCCTTGTCCGCCCACTTGCCCAAACCGCCGGCAATGGAAATCGCCTGGAGAAAGGTCATGGACTTCTTCAAGGGGTACTCGCCCGGGGCGTTCACCTTGCCCAGCAGGTACACCCGCTGGCTGTTGCTCTGGGCGAGAATCACCGTGACCTCGGGCTCGGTTACGAACTTGGCATAGTCTTCCTCGATCTTTTCCTGGAGCTCCATGAGGGTCAAATTCTCGGCCTGCAGGTCGTTGATCATGGGCAGTGTGATCTTGCCGTCCATGCGCACCTCGACCCGGCGGGTCAGCTCGGGCTCCTTCCAGACGTTGATCTCGAGGATGTCACTGGGCCCGATGATGTAGGATTCTTTTTCCGAGTAGGTTACCGCGGTCTCCGGAAGGGCTGAGATGGGGGGAACGTCGGCCATGGTGCACGCGCCCAGCAGAAGGGCCGCCCCTAATGCCAATACAGGCATGCCTTTCATGAACGTTTTCATCGTTGCCTCCCGTGTAGGTGATAGATGGGATTCGTGTCATGAATGTATTGGAAAATGTCTGGATCGTCAAGAGAGGAATGCCCTGAATTGAGCGATTGTCGGGTTTGTATTTTTTAATGATTTTGCGGATGGGCTGCACTCGATTCAGGGAATGCGTTTTTTTGAACGCAGCTAGCCAAGGGGTTTGAAGATTGTTAAAATCAGACGTAACCGCGAGGTGATCATGAATCGAAACAGACGGAAGGATTATCGACTGGCAGGGGTGCTCTTTGTTCTGCTGGCCCTGCAGCCGGCGGCCGGCTGCGCGAGCAAGGAAGAGAGGGCCGATGAACATCTCGACAAGGCGGCCCTCTACCTGGAGAGCCGCGACTGGGACAAGGCGGTGATCGAGCTGAAGAACGCGCTGGAGCTCGCGCCCGGCAGCGACGAGGCCTACTATGCCCTGGGGAAAGCCTACTTCGGACAGAAGAAAGGACGCGAGTCTTTCAGGGCCTTTCAAAACGCCGTGGAAGTCAACCCGGATCATCTCGAGGCGCAGCTGCAGCTGGGGACGATCTTTCTCCTGGGAAACAAGATCCCGGATGCCCGGGAAAAGGCCGAGCTCGTGCTCGAGAAGGAGCCGGAAAACGTGAAGGCCCTTCAGCTCCTCTCCAGCGTACAGGTCCGGGAGAAGGACGTGGAAGCGGCCCTCTCGACCCTGGAGAAGGCGGCGGGCATTGCCCCGGAGGAGGAGGGCATCCAGCTCTCCCTCGCCAGGCTGTACCTCGCTGCCAACAAGAAGGATCGGGCAAAGGAGGCCTACGCACGGGCTATCGAGCTGGAGCCGGGAGCCCGGGTGCCTTACGTGGAGCTCTCCCGCGTCTGCCTGGCGGATGGGGACGCGACAAGGGCGGAGGACCTGCTTCGCCGGATGGTGAGTCGCTCGGATGCCGGACACCTGGACCTGGCCGTCATGGCGGGATTCTACGAAAGCCAGGGGAAATGGGACCTGGCCGAAAAGTCCTACCTGCAGGCGGTGGATCGGGCTCCGGAGACTGAAGTCGCTTCGCATGTGCGTCTGAGCGGTTTTTACAGCCGCCGCGGAGACTACGACAAGGCCGTGGCCGCCCTCGAGGAGGCCCTGCGTCTCGAGAAGGGCGACGTGAACCTCCGGCTCGGCCTGGCCGAGCTCCACCAGAAGTTCGGCCATCCGGACCGGGCCAGGACCCTGGTGGATGCGGTGCTCGCCCAAGACCAGGGGCACGTGGCGGCGAACTATCTCCTGGGGAGAATCCACCTGGCCCGACGCGAGCCCCAAAAGGCGCTCGAGAGGCTGGACCACGTTCTCCGTAACCAGTCCGATCACGCGGGAGCGAACTATTACAAGGGCCTGGCCCTGGCCGCCCTCCGTCAACGGGACCAGTCAGAGGCGCACCTGGAGCGTGCGGTGAAAAGCAATCCGCGCAACGTCAAGGCCAGGCTCCTCCTGGCGGAGATCCATATCGGCCGGCGGGAGGCCGACCTCGCCCGGGAGCAGCTGGATGAGGTCCTCCGGCTGGCGCCCGACCTCGTGACCGCCCACATGCTCTACGGGGCGCTGCATCTTATGGAAAAGGACCGGGATCGTGCGGAAAAGGCGTTCCAGGGCGTGATCGACCGGCATCCTGACCACGCCCCGGCCCACGTGCAGCTCGGCCGGGTCTATCTCCTCACCGAGCGCCCGGACCAGGCGATGGAGGCGTTCCAAAAGGCCCTCGATCTGGATCCCTCCAGGACCGAGGCGTTGTCCTGGATCGTGGCCCGGAACCTGGCAAACCGGGAGTTCGAGCAGGCCCTGGAGATCACCGAGGCGCACCGCGAACGGGTCCAGGGGGACCCGGCCGTGCTGGGGTTCCTGGACTACCTCCAGGCCCGGGTGTATCTGGCCGGGGGCGACGTCCGGGAGGCCGAGGCCCGGTTGAGGTCGGCCGTCGAGCGCAGTCCGGACATGGTTGGCGTCTATCCGCTTCTGGCGGCCTTGTACGCGCGGCAGGGAAAGGTCGAGGAGGCCCGGGCGCAGTATGAAGCCATGCTGGAGCGGAACCCCCGGGCCCTTTCCGCCCACATGGCCCTGGGCGCCATGGCCGAGCAGGAGGGCGATGAGGAGCAGGCCGAGGCCCACTACCGCAAGGCCCTCGAGATCAAGGAGGACTTTGCGCCGGCGGCCAACAACCTGGCATGGCGTATCCTGGCGTCGGGCGGGAACGTCGACGAGGCGCTCAAGTTCGCCCAGATCGCCAAGAAGCACGCCCCCCAGAGCGCAGAGGTCATGGACACCCTGGGGTGGGTGTACTACCACAAGGGGCGGCACCCGAGCGCGATCTCCGAGCTCGAGGACGCCCTTCAGCGCGCCCCGGAGCACCCGGTGATTCAGTACCACGCGGGCATGGCCTACCTGGGCGACAAGCAGCTGGAGCCGGCAAGGATGCACCTGGAGAAGGCCCTGGAGATCGCCCCGCAGTTCGAGGGCGCGGACAAGGCCCGGGCCGCGCTGGAGGAGATTCGAAGGCAATGAAGCGGCTCCCCTTCGGCATCCTCTTTGTCTGCCTCCTGATCCCGCCGGTAGGGTACATCCTCAGCCTGGATCTGATCGAAGGTACCCTCGAGAAGCGGGAGAAGAGGGTTATTCAGGGCCTCCTGATCCAGAACCAGCAGGCGCTTCTGGACGGGCGGTACCCGGTCCAGGAGGAGATCCGAAGAAACCTGTCCCGGTACTTCAGCCGGGATGGGAAGCGCAGGCTGGGCGTGCGGACCCGTGTGCTCGTGAAGACACGCGACCAGCGGATCCTCTACCCGGTGCCGGTGCAGGAGGAGATGGCCGGCGGCGGTGAGTTCGCCGCATTTCCGGGGGAGGAGGTCGACAAGCCGCTTCAGTACGTGGATCTGGCCGCGGAGAGCTTCCGGCTGCTGAACCAGGGGTTCGACGTGGTGGTGGACCTGGAGGTCCTTCACAACGGTTGGCTGTCGAACGGCGTGCTTCTGGGATGGGTGCTCCTCTCGGGAGGACTGCTCCACGCGGTCATCCGCAGGCGCACCCAGGCCGTCGAAAGGGGCCGTCTCGAGCAGGAGAATCACATCGCGTCCCTGTCCGCGCAGCTCGACCGGGCCCGGTCCCTGGTCCACGAGGTGGAGGAAAAAGAGGAGGATTACCGTCGCCGGATCAAAAGCCTCGAGCGGGAGCGGGACGGCCTTTCGCAGGATGCGGAGGGGCTTCTCGAGGAGATGGATCACCTGGAGCAGGGCGCGGCGCGGCAAAGGGACCTGCGCGAGGAGACCGAGCTCGAGATCCTGGAGCTCCGGGAGGAGCTCGAGCGTCTCCGGGGCAGGCTCCAGAAGAACAGGAAAAGGGAAAGCGAAGCGGAACGGCTCCGCAAACGGCTGGGCGTGCTGTACAAGAATCTCGAGTTCACGGACCGCGCCGTCGAGGGCATGGCGACCCTGCCGCCCGAGGTCCGCCTCAAGGCGGAGGAGGCCGTGCAGCTGCTGAACACGGATTCGTCCCGAGTGTCCGTGAAAAGAAAAGTGTTCGGCAAAGGAGGAAAAAGCCAGGTCATGGAGTCCGTGTTCGCCTACTCCGGACGCCTGTACTTTCACAGGCTGAACGGACGCGGGGTTCGGGTCGTTGCCGTCGGCACCAAGAACACGCAAACCAAGGACCTGGCGTATTTGGAGTCCTACAGAAACGCCTCGAGGGCGAAGCCATGAATGCATCACGCACCATCCTGCTGGTTGAAGACGACTCGGATGTCCGGAGGATGATAGGTGAACATCTCGAGTTCTACGAGTATCGAGTGGTCGAGGCCCGCGACGGCATGGAGGGATTGCAGAGGCTGGAGAGCGGGCAATACGACCTCGTGATCACGGACATCGTCATGCCTTTCGTGAGCGGCGTGGGCGTTGTCCGGGCGGTGAAGGCGAAGCGTCCGGAGATCCCGGTCATCGCCATCACCGGCCAGGGAAAGGTGTCCGAGGACATGGCTGCTGAAAGCAATGCGGACCTCGTTCTCGATAAGCCGATCAACATGGCGGAGTTCGTGGAGCACGTCCGCCGTCTCCTGGGAGAGCATCCATGAGAGCCTCAAGTCCTGCGGCATGCACGACCGCCAAGGTGCTGGTCATTGATGGAAGCCGGCGCAATCCAAACCCGTGGGCCTCGCTCGTTCGAAAAGCGGGCTACGAGGTGTCGGCCACCGTGCCGAGAGAGGAGGCCGTGCCCGGTCCGGCCGGAGAGCTCCCCGACCTGGCGGTGGTCGGCCCATCGAGCGCGGCGAGCCAGCTCGAGTGCATTCAGCAGCTCAAGGCCGCCGCCCCGGGTTTGCCGATCCTGGTGCTGAGCGAAGAACCCGACCTCTTTGCCACGGATCGCTGCGGCCCGTTCGAGGCGGTCGTCTGCATCTCACCCGAGGCCGCATTTCCCGACCTGGCCGGAGGCCTGGCCCTGGCCCTCGAGCCGTCTCCTTACAGCAACGGCGGGCCGCCCTATCCCGCCATCATCGGCCGCAGCCGGGAGATCCTGCAGATCCGTCAGAAGATCAAGGCCGTGGCGGACAAGGATATCTCCGTGCTGATCACCGGGGAGAGCGGCACTGGAAAGGAGCTCATCGCCCGGGCCGTTCACTGCCACAGCAAGCGCTTCACGGGCCCCCTGGTGAAGATCAGCTGCGGGGCCTTGCCCGACGATCTTCTGGAGAGCGAGGTGTTCGGCTACCAGCGCGGCGCCTTCACCGGGGCGTACGCGAACAAACCGGGCAGGCTCGAGCTGGCCCAGGGCGGGACCCTGTTTCTGGATGAGGTGGGCGATCTTTCCCTGTTCCTCCAGGTCAAGTTCCTCCAGGTCCTCGAAGAGAAGACCGTCTCCCGCCTGGGGGGGACCGAGGAACGGTTCGTCGATGCACGCGTTGTCGCCGCCACCAACGCAGATCTTGCAGAGCGGGTGCAGCAGGGTGCTTTCCGGAACGACCTTTTCTACCGTCTGAGCGTGATTCACATCCACGCGCCGCCCCTGCGGAATCGTCCGGAGGACGTGCCCCTTCTGATCCACTACTTCCTGCACAAGTACTGCCGGGAGACGGGCCGCCAGGTCCTGGACCTGCCGGAGGCCGTGAGCCGGAGGCTGCTGGCTTACTCCTGGCCCGGGAACGTACGGGAGCTCGAAAACCTGGTGCGCAGTGCCATGGCCATGCGGGGGTGGAGCTTTCTCGACCAGGCCCTCGAGGAAGCGCTCTGCGTGGATGAAGACGAGAAGCCGCCCGAATCCCGGACGGACGGCGAGGCCTTTCCACCCCTGCCCGATGACCGGATCTGCAACTTTTTCGCCCAGGAAGGGGGCTCGCTCAAGTCCCTGGTCCGGACATGCACCTCGGAGCTGGAAAGGGACGCCATTCGGAAGGTCCTCGACCGCGTGCGCTGGAACCGGAAGAAGGCCGCCGAGCTCCTGGGCGTGAGCTACAAGACCCTCCTCAATCGTATCGCCGACCTGGACCTCGAAGAGGGCTGAGAGGCCGGCGGCTCCTTCCGGGTATTCTGCCTTCCTCTTTTTGGCAAGCAATTACACCCTTGGTGGAACCGCGCAATCCGGTCCTGTCCCATATCTCTGCCCGGCGCTGTTTCCCCGCCGGGCGCTGCAATTCAACCATCTGAAATTTAAGCTTAAAAATGGAACGATGTTTGTGGTTCCCAGACACCGCCCGTGGCACGCTGTTTGCTCAAGCGCAAGGGCAGGCAGTGCGGGCGTTCCATCACCCGCGGTGGGGAAGGGCTTGGCGGTTCCCGTATGCATCGAGACAGCAGAAAACAGGAGCGTCGATGAACGAGCCGGGCGTCATGGAGGACCGGGGGGGGAGGCGTTCCGGGAAAGACCGGCGACAGTTCGTCTACTCCGGGCACATACCGGAGAGGCGCTCCGGCGTCGATCGAAGGAGCGGGTCGGATCGGAGGAGCGGGCTGGACCGGAGAGCCCGGGGCCGATCCAGCGTGGCGGACATGGCCATGTTCGAGGAGAGACGTTTGGACGGGGACCGGCGAAGGCTGCCTCCGCCTTACATCACGAACAGGGGAGCCGTGAACTGTGGAACCGTGTAACGGATTGCCGCATTGTGGAACCTCTTCCCCCGACTGTTGGGTGCACGCTTACCCACAGGAAACCGTGCTTCTCGGCTGCCACACCGGGTCGGTTCAGTGGCTTGCTAAGCCATTGTTATTCCAGAAACAAAATGGACAATAAGTTTTCGAGCGAAATGCCGGCCCTGGCATAAGCCTTGCTCTGCATGCAGCTTGAGGACGGTTGCTCGGACCGGAACGATACTGCACACCCTCCCCAATGGAGGCGGTGACGTGAAAGACGGGAACAACTCTCGAACCGGACAATGGCTCCTCCTGTTGCTCCTGCTCTCCCTGTTGCCAGGATGGGCGGGGATTGCAGAGGCGGTTCCCTTTCCGGACACCACGCTGGTCCTGAAGGGCAGCAGCTGGGACGATCAGCCCCACGGCTGGGTGGATGTCATTCCAACTGGCGGCTTGTACGGGATCTCCGGCATGGACGTGAGCTTCCGGCACAGCTCCCTGATGCTCGACCTCTACACGAGCTACCACGGGGGGCCGGAGGTGGTGGCGGGTTCGCTGGTGACCCATCCGGCGGACCTGTTCATCGACTTGGGCCTGGACGGGACCTTCGACTACGCGGTCGCCCTGTCCGGCCATGACTTCAACGCAACGCCTGTCACCGCGGGGACCCTCTACGACGTCGGCTCGAGCGTCCTGACGACCTCGGCCGACTACTTCGAGGGGCACCCGGTGCGGAATTATTACGGGGAGGCGTGGGACAACCCCTGGGACGGCACCGGCGAGGCCGTGCCGGTCCCGGTGGCCTTCGAGACGGGGACACCCTTGTCCGACACCGGCCTCTCCTGGCTGGCAACGACCGGGCCGGGCGACCCGGGCTACCACGTGTCGCTGAGCATTGCGCTGAACGATCTGGGTCCCGGGCACCTCGGTCCTCTGGGCCTGCTCTGGAGCTCGGCCCATTGCGCCAACGACGTCATGGCGGCACAGGTCGTGCCTACCCCCGAGCCGGCCACCATGTTCCTGGTGGGATCGGGGCTCATCGGTATCGCGGCTCTGGGCAAAAAACGGCTGAGCAAGCCGTCGACCGATGGATCGAAAATAGAAATTCAGGAAAAGGGGAAGGAGGTGATGAGACACGAAGGCAGTAGAAGGATGAGTCTGTAGAGGGTCAAGAGCAGTGGATAATCACAAGGTACGGTGTGAGAGGAGGGTGATCTAGATGAAAAGAATGTTACTCGCGTTTTTATGCGTTTTCATGACGATGGGGCTCGCCGCGAGCGCGCTGGCCGTTCCAAGCCTGCCCGCGGGGCCTGTCTACTTCCAGTTCAACAACGTGGAGCAGATTGACCAGACCCTGGGCAACGGCATCAGTGTGCCCGGCATCAATCCCCTGACCGGCTTGGCCGACTACGGCACCGCCGGCAACTGGGGCCTGGTCAACATCTCCACCATCCAGGACGGCGCGGTCGCAATTCCCCACCGCGACATCGGGGGGGGGCCGGTCCTTTGGTCCGACGACGGCGTCGGCGGTTCGAACGGTCAGATTACCGCAATCTTTTATGACATCCAGCTGGACACCGGGACCCTGGCCACGAACGGGGTCATGGATCTCTATTATCGGGAGCTTGGCCAGGAGGGTGTCACCAACAATCACTTGGCCGGGACTGCAGGTGGGCCCGACGCGGCCACAGTGGATACCTTCATCGGGACGGACGACGGCACGGATACCACCTTCCTGGCCCGTCTTTTCTTCGATACCGGTATCGTGACCGGCGACGACACGCACACGATCTTGAGCAACACGGATGTTACTGCTCCCGGAGAGCTGAGCGGCAGGGCGGACAGCTTCGCCAGCGTGGACACCACCACGGTCGGGCTCTGGACCGCGCTGTTGGACCAGGACTGGTTCTGGGTGGACACGGATGGCAACGGCGTGTTTGGGGAAGCCGGCGAGCTGCGGGACGTTCGCTTCAGCAACTTCTTCAACTCGGCGCCGGGCTGGGATGATCCTCTTGTGGATACAACGGTGGGTCTGCGCAGCAATGACCCGGCCCGGACCTTCACCCCCATTCCCGAACCCTCCACCATGCTCCTTCTCGGCGCCGGCCTGATGGGCTTTGCCGGGGTCGCCAGGCGCATCCGGAGGAAGAAGGGCTGAGTTGTCGAGGATCGTATCCAGTTGTGACATTCGAGGGGGGCGGACGGCGCAAGCCGGTCGCCCCCCTTTTGGTTGAGCGCCCGCGATCATCGCCCCCGGCCCCGTCGGGCCGGCTTTCCGGAAAGCCACTCGGAGAACGGGATCAGGAACCTGCGGCCCAGGATCCCCACGCTGATCCACATGGTGGCGGACCAGTAGGGCATCCCCAGGAAGTCCGGGTTCGGGTAGGACCAGAGGCCGGTGGAGACGCCGAAGATTTCCACCACGAAGCCGAGAGCCAGGGCGTAGGCGGCATAGTACAGGTCATAGGGACGATGGAACATCCACAGCAGGATCCCTGTGGAAACGAGCGTGGCAAGCAGGAGACGGAAGTCGTTTCCGCCGAAAGCGGAAAAGCAGACGGCGGTGATCCCGACCCCTGCAAACGCCCTGGGTTCCAGGCGCGGCCTCTCCCTGTCCTCCGAAAAAAATCGCTTGACGTTCAGGTAGTAGAAGCCCCACAGGAAGGGTTCGTAAAAGGGCATCAGGAGAAAGTCCTTTTCCTCGAATGCGAACCCGCCCCGCTCGAGGACCGAGTAGTTCTGCCCGACAATGAACACGGCTGCGATCAGGAACATCAGCAGGTCCGAACGGTTGAACGGCCTGAAGAGCACGAACCACAGAGGAACCAGGATGATCGGCACCAGGATGGATTCGTCGACGAGGTGAATAACCCCGAGGGTGACGAGGAGACTGAGAGGGCTGAGCCATTTGTTTCGATCGAACGCCGGCATGCTTCCCCCTGCTGGGGTTTCCAAATGCTTTCCTTCTTCCCGGGGGCGGCCGGCGAGCACTCCCGTGTACCATTGTCCTTTGAAAGGAGACGCCCGACCATGAACCCCGTGTCCAGATTCGTCCGCCTGGCGTCCCTGCTGGTGTCGGAGGCCTTGGCTCCACGCACCCTGCAACGGATTCCGGAGCCCGCGGTCGTCATGGAGGACCCGGAAAGGGTTCGGGCGTTTCACGACCAGGGCGATCCTTCGACCGGCCCACTACTGCCCGTGTACCACCTGAACGCCGTCGCGACAAGCCGGCTGATGCCCCTCGGCGGCAGGCTCCTCGACGGCGGATCGGGGTCGGGGAGGAACCTGATCTACCTTGCGCGCTGCCGGCAGGACATCCGGATCACCGGCCTGGACATGTCCGGCGAGATGGTCTCGCTGGGCAACGCCGAGATCCGAAAGGCGGGTCTCGAGGACCGCGTCCGCCTGGTGGTGGGGGACATGACCGACCTGGAGGCCGGCGTCCAGGACCGGGTCGACGTTGTCAGCTCGATCTTCGCCTTCCACCATCTGCCCCGCCGCGAAGCCCTGCACCAGTGCCTGGAGAGCATGGCGAGGCTGGTGGATCGGTTCGGCTGCGCAGTCTGGTCCTTCGATCACGCTCGTCCCCGGCTGCGTTGGACGGCCGATATCTTTCCGGGGATCTTCACGCCGGAGTCGCCGGACTTTTTCAACCGGGACTCCACCAACTCCCTGAAGGCCTCCTTTTCCTTCGAGGAGCTGAGCGCCTCCTTTGACGCCTGCTTCCCCGGAAGAACGGTTGCCCATGCCCGCTCGAAGCTCCTCCGTCTTTACCAGGTTCACTGGATGCCGGGGAAGCGGTCCGGGTCGATCGCGGACCCCTCTCGCGAGCTGAACGAGGACCGGCTGCCGGCGGATGCGAGGAAGGCGTATCGCTCGCTCCAATGGCTCTTCCGATCCACCCCCCTGATTCGGGGGGCGCCTCCTTCCGCCGCCTCGCAGGAGGCCCCTTGAATGGCTCCGGACCGCGCCATCCCGCGGGGCGCCGCCCCGGAGTCACCGGCAGTAGCGTCCCGGTGCGATGATGCCGTTCGGGTCCAGCGCATTTTTGATCGTCTCCACCACCTCCCAGAAGCGGTCCTCCCGTCCCGCCAGCTCCTCCATGGACTGGATTCCGAAGCGGTAGGGGATGTACCCCGCCTTCATGCAGGCCTTCAGGACGTCCCGGTAGCAGGCGGAGGCGCGTTCCGTCTCCTCCGGGTCCTCCTTGTTGTAGAGGATGGGCAGGGTGCAGTCGAAGGCCCGGTGGGTCACCGTGGTCAAGGTGATGCAGGGTTCGAAGCCGTGCCGATCGAAGATGGGCTCGACGGTCTGGATGAACGTCCGCACATGGTGCCGGGTCATGGGAATGACCGGGGCGAACCAGTAGAGCCCGCAGTTGTCCCGGGCCGGGTCGATGTTCGCGTCCGGAACCGGCTTCTTCATCCTCCAGTAGGGGGTGGGAAGGGACACCTCGCCCGGCTTTCCCTTCATGAGCTCGTAGGAAGGCTTGAGCGCCTTGAGAAGCTCGGAAAGGTTCATTCCCAGGAGAAGCCCCAGGGGTCGCTGGAACCGTTCGAGCAGCCGAAGCAGCCGGTTGGAGACGAACTGGAGCTTCGCCACGTGCGGGCGAAGCCTCCGCTTGATGATGCGCTTGGCCGCGCGGATCTCCTCTCGGGTCCCATACAGCGCCACCACGCCGTTCCAGATGCCCACGCCTTTTTCAGCGCCCAGCTCCTGCCAGGTCTTCTCGTCCAGGGGGGTGCGGCCGCGCATCCGGTGCCAGGGGTACTGGGTGAGCACGGTCAGGCTTCGGTTCCGGTGGAGCAGGTTGATGGATCCCTTGACCACCCGGTTGAGCAGGAGCCCCCGCGTGACGTCGATCACCGGCCCGAGATCCGCCTCGCTGCGGCAGAAGAAATAGCCGGCCTCGAAGGACTCCGGGACGGGCATGAGCCAGAGGCCGATCTTGGTGACGATGCCGAAGTTGGACTGCGTGAAGATCCCGTCGAGGTAGGGCCCTACGCCGTACTTGAACAGATGGGTGGCGGTCGCCTGGTCGTAGTGCCCGAAGCCGGTGCGCAGGACGCTTCCGTCCGCCAGCACGACCTCCATGCCGCAGAGGGCCTCGAAGTGGTCCCCGTAGGCCGTGATGCCGTACCCCCGCTCCAGGGTGTTTCCCAGGACGCTGCAGGCGGGCCCGGAACCGGTCGGGTCCATCATGAGGCCGGTGCGGTGGCGCTCGAGGTGCTCGTAGAGCTGCTGCTGCGAGACCCCGGGCTCGATCACCGCATAGGCGAGCTCCGTGTTCACCTCGACGATGCGGTTCATGTCGCCCAGGTCGAGGATCAGGCTGTCGTCCCGAACGGGGTTGGCCGATCCGTAACCCCAGTTCCTGCCGGTGCTGATGGGGTAGAGGGGGATCCGGTGCGCGTTCGCGATCCTCACCACCTCCTGGACCTCGGCCACCGTTCGGGGCTTCAGCGCGCCGGGGATCTTTCGGTCCACCGGGATCGTTGCGAGCTGGTAGGGTTCGAGCTTCTCCTCGTCCAACAGGACCCGGTCCTCTCCGAGAACGCGTTTCAGGGCTTTCACCACCCCGGCTTCCATGGGACCTCCTCCCTTCCTGTCCTGGCGGGTTCAAGCGATTGGTTCTCTTCACGGAGCGTGCCCGCGCCGCGCTCCATTCAGCGGTCTTCCCCACAATAGCATGCCGGCGGGATTTCGACTGCAAGAAAATGCTCCCATCGCCCCCCGCAAAAGGGGCCTGAACCCGCGGGCGGAGACCACCGTTTTCGGTGGCGCGCCCAAAGCCAAACGGAGGCAGGTCATGAAGCACACGCTATCCTTCGTCCTCGGGGCCGCCTGGTCCAAACGGTGGATCGCCGTCTTTCTTTGTGTGTTCTGGGCGGGTTGCGCCGACGAGGTGGACAGGGCGGCCGGGCACCAAAAGGCGGCCGAGGCCTACCTGGAGGCCGGCGAGACCGCAAAGGCCGTGATCGAGCTCGAGAACGTCGTGCAATTGGAACCCCGGAACGAGGCCGCTTACCAGCGTCTCGGCGAGGCCTACCTGGAGCTGGGAAGGTTTGGGCCGGCCTTTCAGGCGTTTCGACGTGTCACCCTGCTCGAGTCGCAGAACCTCGAGGCCCAGCTCAAGGTCGGGCAGTTGTACCTGCTCGCCGGAAAGTTGGAGGACGCCCGGGCAAAGGCGCAGCTGGTGCTTGCACACTCCGGTGAGCATGCAGGGGCCCTGACGCTTCTGGCGGATGTTCACAGGATGGAAGGGGATATCGATTCCGCCATCGGCATCCTGAACAAGGCGGCCTCCCTGGCCCCGGAGAAAACGCTCAACCACCTTCACCTCGCAAGGCTCCATCTCCGGAAGGGGAGCTGGCGTCGGGCCGACAAGGCCTTTCAAAGGGCGGCCCGAACGGATCCTTCCCGCAGGGCCCTGTTGGCGGACACGGAGGCGCCCTATGTCAGTCTTCCCGTTCTCGCCCGCCATTACGAACGGTCCGGGATGTGGGAGGAAGCGAAGGCCGCGTACCGGGCGGCGGCGAAAACCGCGTCCGGGGAGGATGTGTCCTCCCTGCTGGACCTCGCCGCCTTTCACACGCGAAGGGAGGATTACCGGCAGGCCCTCAAGGCCGTCGAGCGGGCCGCCTCCCTCCGAAAAATGGACCTGAATGTCCGGGTCGACAAGGCCGAGGTCTTGATGCTCGCAGGAAGAGCGGGGGAGGCGGAGGAGGAGGTGGACGCGGTCCTGAAACGATTCAAGGACCATGTCAGCGCCAACCTGCTCAAGGGAAGGCTGCTCGCCTCGAGAGAAGCGTGGGCTGAGGCCCTGCCCCGGTTCGAGCGTGTCGTGCGGGCAAAACCCAAGCTCGCACCCGGTCACTATTTCAGGGGCCTTTGCCTGGCCCGTCGAGGCGAGACTGCATTGGCGCTGGAGAGCCTGGAGGAGGCTGTTTCCCTGGACCCGGCGTTTCTGAGCGCACGCGTGCTGCTGGCCGGCCTCTACCTCGAGCACTATGAAAAGGGACACCTGTCCCGTGCCGGGGAGCACATCCGTGCCGCCTTGAGGATCGCGCCTCAGGACCCCCGGCTGTTGATTCTTCTCGGGAACCTCCGGATCCGGCAGCAGGACCTGCCCGGCGCCGAGGCGGTCCTGCTGCACGTGACCCGCACGTTTCCGTCTTATGCCATGGCACACTTCAGGCTCGGATTCGTCTACTACCTCATGGAGCGGCGGGCCGAGGCGCTCCAGCAGTTCCGATCGGCCCTGGAGCAGGATGCCTCGGCGGTCCAGGCGCTGCCCTTCTGCGTGCAGCTCCTTCTGGACGAAAACCGTTTTGAAGAGGCGGCGGCGCTTTGCGACCGCGTGGCTTCCCACGCGGAGGCATCCGCTCACGCGGTCGCCGTGGCCCGGCATCTCAAGGGAAAGGTACACCTGGCCCAAGGGGATCTCCCGGCGGCCGAGCGCATGTTCCTGAGCGCCATCGAAATGGAGCCGAATCTTCTCCCCCCTCATGTCCTGCTGACACGGCTCTACCTGGAGCGGAAACGAACCTCTGAGCTGGTGACGCACTTCGAGGCCGTCCTGTCGAAATCACCGGACTTCCTCCCGGCTTACATGGTGCTGGGCATGGTCCATGATCAGGCGGGTGAGAGGGTCAAGGCCAACCGGTTCTACCGCAGGGCCCTGGAGGTGAAATGCGATTTCGCGCCCGCCGCGAACAACCTGGCCTGGAACCTCGCGGTCGAGGGAGTGGATCTGGACGAGGCCTTTTCCCTCGCACGCACGGCAAAGGCCGGAATGCCCGGCGATCCCCACGTTTCCGACACCATGGGGTGGGTGTATTACCTGTTGGGCCATCACTGGAAGGCCGTGGGCGAGCTGGAGCAGGCGGTCTCCATGCGGCCCGGGGACCCGATGCTCAACTACCATCTGGGCCGGGTCTACCTGGAAGCCGGCGAACCGGAGAAAGGGCGCGTTTTTCTGATTCGCGCCCTGGAGGCGGGACGGGCCTTCCCCGGAGAAGAAGAGGCGAGGCGTCTTCTCGAGGCCGGGCAGCTGCAAACCGGAGGTTCGGGTCCGGGGCGGGACGATCCCGGTCCCCGGTAGGGGGCGTTGGTCACTTCGTTGGGGTCGAAAAATAGGGGTGCTCCGCTGTGCACTTTCTGCGAAGCACCCCGAACGCCGCAGGTTCTTGTTGCTGCGGCGGAGTCTTACGGCCGGCCGGCAAAGGATCTTTTTCTCACCCATCCGCCCAGGAAAAGGAGCCCCGCACCCAGCAGGACAAAGGTGCCGGGCTCGGGGGTCGTTGTGACCAGGTTGCCTCCTCCGCTCGGGGCGATCCATCCGCTGTAGTCGTTGTCTGCCCCGATTCCCTGAACGTGTGCGGCGGTCGCAAACGGGCCGTTTCCACCGCCGGGCGCGCTGAGCTCATTGAAGGACGCAGCCGTGATGCCGTCCCCGGTGATTTGGAAAAGGGCTTGCGTCTGGGCGCCGAAGCGCCCGTCATAGGAGCTTTCTTCCAAGTTGCTGTTCTTGGCGAAATGAAAAAGGATGTCGTAGATCCCGTCGCCGTCGGCCTTGTAGTCGTCTTGCCCCAGCTCGATTCCCTCCAGTGTGTGATCCGCGAACAGCGTGGTGATGTCCTGCTTGTTCGCATTAAGGGCCTGGACCAGATCAATCTGGAGGAGCTCGGCGCTCGATTCGAAGTTGAAGTACCATTCCGTGATGAACTCTCCAGCCGTGAGATTGAAGTTGTCCAGGGTGAGAAGCACCGACCCGGGACTGTGGTCTTCGAACACCGCTCTGACCCACGGGGGGTCTCCCTCGGGAGGCGTTGCGCCGCTGAACTCGTGATCGAGCTCAAAGGAGAGGGTGGCCGACTCCGCACCCGGCGCCATTGCCAGGGCGAAAAAGGTGCAGAGGGCGATCTGCAGGAGTTTTCGTCTCGTGCGCTTCATAGATGGACCTCCTCAAGAGGAGCAGGCTCGATTTCTGCTGCTGACATGCTGATTCTTTGCGAAAACCGTGCCGGTTTCAGGCAAGAAAAAAAGAATAGCAATATCGAAGGGATGAAAAACAAGCAAAAAGGCCGCAGAGCTCCTGTGTAATTTTTTGCTCATGGGTGTGTAAGTTTGTGCATGATTTGACTACGCGCGCTCCTCCCGGCGATTGCCTGCATTTGTGATGAAAGGGACAGCATTTCGCTCAAAGGTTCAATGAAAAACCGCACATGAGAGTTGGTGATTCCAAGGGCGCCCATTGGCACGGAACTGGCAAAATCGTACGGGTGGGCATCCCTCGCGGCCCTGCAGTGCTCATGCTTCGTATAAACGTCCGGGTGCACCCACTGCGGCATCCGGTGCGGCACGGACGGACAAAGGCCGATCCGCCCTGGACGCTCTTGAGAGTCGTTGCATTGAATAAGGACCACACAAGGATACCTCACTGAACCATGGGCACCGGGAGAGAAGGAACGACGTTGTCCTATGGACGCTTTCGGTTCGTCCGTGCGGAGACGGACGAGCTCAAGGAAAAGATCTACCGCCTCAGGTATGAAGTGTACGTAGAGGAGTTTGGTTTCGAGAAGCCGGAGGATCACCCGGGTAATCTGGAGACGGATGCATACGAATCCTGCGCCATCCACTTCGCCGCCCTGGATCCGAACGACGAGGTGGTGGGCACCATCCGCCTGATCCTGCACTCGGAAAAGGGGTTCCCCATCGAAGAGGCCGTGGAAATCCGCTTCCCCGGCGAAAAGCCGCCTCCCGAAAAGATCGCGGAGATCTCCAGGCTGGCTGTGAGCCACAAGTATCGTCGAAGGCACGGGGACGGTCAGTTCGGCGTCGAGTCCTACCTGAGGGCGTCTGAAGGGGGTGAGATTCCGGACGAGGGCCGGGTGCCCAGGAAGTACCGAAAGCGGAGAACGCCGGAGATCGTCATGGGCCTGTACCAGATCATGTACCACGAGAGCAAGCGGCTGGGCCTGACCCACTGGTACATGATCACCGAAGACAAGGTTTACAGGCTCTTCAAGCGTTTCGGGTTCGTGTTCCACCCCATCGGGGAGCCCGTGTACTACCACGGGGTGCGCAGACCCTACCTCGGCGTGATCTCGGAAATGGAAAGCGCGTTGATACGCGAAAATCCCGTCCTGATGAAGCTGGTGTTGCGGGGGCTGGAAAAGGAGTACCAACCCGTCTTCAGCCTGCAGGACCAGCTGAGGATGATGGCCTCGTTTCCGCATTTCGCCCGAAAAGGCCTTCGCTTCTGGAAGGGACGCCTGGTGGATGCCAGGCGCCGGGACTAGCGGCTCATCTCCACCTGCAAGACGTTCGCGTATGTGAACCCCGGCTTTTCCGCCAGCTCGGCGGCATATGCCTCGGCCTCTTTTTCGCCTTGAAAATTCCCGATGGTGATCCGGTAGAGCATCCCTTTTTCAGGGGAGTAGAATGGGACGATGAACGCTTCGTATCCCGCGTCCAGGAGCGCCCTGAAGGCGTCCTGCGCGCTCCGGTTGGGCATATAGGAGGCGACGTGCACCGTGTAGATCCTCTCCTTCGGAGAAGCGGAGAGAGAGGGGAACACGATGACCTGCCCGACCTCGATCCTGTGGATATCCCTCAGATCGGGGTTGGCCTTCTGGATCCGTTCGAAGATGTCGCCGTCCGCGCGGCCGTACACATCCATGGCCAGCTTGGTCAGGTAGTCTCCCGGCTTGACCGTCACCCTCTCGGCCCCGTCCGTCACACCGCCGGGGGTCTCGTGTTGCTTTTTCACCTGCAGGTCCCATGAAGGATCCTCGGCCCGCGCGTCCCCTGCCGCGAACGGGGGAAGGCCGGGGCCCTCGGGTGCGACCGACCCGGTCCTGTCAACTGTGCCGGGCGTGGGGATCACCGCCGGCTCGGCCTTTGGCTCCGGTTTGGACGGCGCAGCCCCGGCCGTTCGGCTCGGGCCCTCCATCTTGAAGTTTTCCTTCAGCCACGGAGGCACCGGGATGGCCTCCGCCCAATTGCGGTCGCGGGTGTCGAGGATCTCGAAAACCGTGATCCCTGAAAAGTGGATCAATGCCGCCAGCAGGACGGCTGCAGCGAAGGCCCACCCGAACCCTTTACGAAGTCTCGGCGTGCGCTCCGCCCTTTCCCCCGCCTTCGGTGCCGGCTTCGGGACGATCTCGACCTCCGGCTCGGCCGCAGCCGCATCTTCCTCACCCGCGTGCATGTCCCGGTAGGACTCCTCGATCATCTCCCGGGAGATCTTCGAGCTGCCTCGGGAGTATCCGAGGAGAAGAGCATTGTCGGCGAGGATGTTGAGGGTTCTGGGGATGCCCCCCGTATGGGCGTAGAGGGCCTGGATCGCCTGCTTGGAGAAGATCCTCTCGGGGGCGCGGGAGCCGGCCACCTGAAGGCGGTTCATGATGTAGCGCCCGGTCTCCTCCCGGTTCAGCGGGTTGAGATGAAAGCGGCTGGCGATCCGCTGGTACAGGGCCCGGCACTCCGGATCCTTCAATCGGTCGATCAGCTCGGGCTGCCCGACCAGGAAGATGTTGATCAGCTTCTCTTCGGACGACTCCAGGTTGGAGAGTAGCCGAATCTCTTCCATCAGGTCGAGCGAGAGGGTTTGGGCTTCGTCGATGATCAGGATGAACGCACGCTGATGCTGCTGCGCCTTCTTGAGATAGTCTTCGAACTCGAACAGGAAATCGGATTTCGATCTGAAGTGGACCCTCCGCTTGAAGGTGGACGAGGCGAGGTAATCGATGAACTCGCCGGGCGAGAGCAGGGGGTTGGAGAAGTGAATGCACTCGACGTCGGTGCTCAGGTTTTTCAGCAGGGCCTGAATGATGGTGGTCTTTCCGGTTCCCACATCCCCGGTCAGCATGATGAACCCTTTGCGCTCCACCACGCCGTACTTCAAAAGGGCGAACGCCTCCTTGTGCCCCTCACTGAGATAGAGGAAGCGATGGGAGGGCGTGAGTGCGAAGGGGTTTTCCTTGAGCTTGAAGAATGCTTCATACATGGGCTTCACCAGGCGGGGGGCGCCCCGGTTCGTGTCGGCGGATTCGTGGATGCTCTGGGCGCGTCACCGGCCCTGTGCTCCGAGAGCGCTCCGGAAGGGGCCGGGCGCCGCCCCCGGGCTCGCCGGGAAGTCCTTGCTCATGTCGCGAAGCATGCGCCTGTCCCGGCCGATATGGGTTCTGATCATCTCCGTGATGATGGCATGCCTCGCCTCGGGGGTGGCCAGGATCTGCATCCCGTAAACGTATCTCCTGTGCCCCGCCCTGCGGGCGTACACCACCTTCGCCTTGAACTCCAGAATCCGGTCCCTGAGGCCGGCCATCAGCAGCAGGACCTTCGGGGTTTCAACGGATCGGAAGGTCTCCACACGGATGCCGCTCCTGCTCAGGTTGGTCGCCCATCCGTGCCCTTCGCTGATCTCCACCCCGTCTTCGTCCAGGCAGACGTATCCCACAAAGTTGGCGGTGTCGACGCGCGGCGCGCTCCTCCTGTCCGTCGCATCGGTGTGGGGGGGCGTTGTCTCCAGCATGTTCCTCCACGAACCGTCCGAACGACGGTCCTCATGAAGTGCGTCCTTTGTTCATGGATTCCCGGTCCTGCGGGAGGTCTGACCCAAACGGGACGGCAATGGCTCCTCACGGGTGCTGCTGCACGCGCAGGCCACGACCAGTGCATAGCGCAGGACCCTTCTCATCCAGGAAAACACCGTGATTTCATATACCTTGCAGTAAAAAACCGTCGTGCCGTGCCTGTATCCTCTTTCCATGAACCGGCAGTAGACGTGAAGCGGGTTCATGCGGTGCTGAATAGCGAAGATGCACGGGATGACGTCTCGCACTCGGGCTACCTCCTTATCGGCTTGTCGAGCAAACACCATGCCAAGAACGATGCAGGCGGTGGAGGCAAAAAATTCCAATAATATGAGGTAGCTAAAGGTGGTTGGGCCGGCATGGAGAACCGGTCGACCCATGTAACCGCATACCACATCTCGTAGTCGCTCTACATACCGGTGATGGTCGACCTTACCCAGGGGTGCGCACACATCTGTTTACACAGAAAGTGCAAAGCGGTTCCCTGGTGCTCCTGGATGAACAACGCCGTCATGTAAATAGCATGGAAAATGTAGCAGTCTATTACACGCTTCAAGGTATTTTCCTGCTCCAATGGGGCTGATCCTGATCAAAATCCGATAGATGCTTTTTGAAGATCCCGATTCTAAGACGTTAATATCAAAAAACAAAAGACGAATGCCACGATTTGGCTGTCATTGTTGTCTTCTCGGTACAGCTTTTGCTATATATCGTGACCGTACAACGCGTCGGTCATTGGATCCCGCAGGGGCGCAGCCTCGAGCCGGGCATGACTCACACGAATCAAAAGGGAGGGATGACATTGAAAAAGTTATTGTTTTTAACGGTCTGCGCGATTTGGTTGGTGTTCGCCGCCTCGGCGGGCGCCGTGACGATCACATTCGACGAGTTTCCGGCTCTGACTCCGATCGACGACGAGTATGCATCGTACGGCGTTCTTTTCGACAGGGCGACCTACGACTTGCCATTGATCAGCGGGGACGGTGCAATGTCGGACGAGCCGGTTCTCAGGCCGGGCGGCGGTCCTTTTGTGTTTGCCGGTGATTTCTGGATTGAGTTCATCACCCCTGTGCTCGAAGTTCAAATGAATACGGGTTTCTGGGATACCATCGGCACGGCACGAATCGACCTGTACGATATCAGCGATTCTCTCATCCTGAACACGACCAACGGGGTGACAGGTGAGGAGTGGTTCGTGTTCAACGGCCTGGGTCCCATCTCCAAGGTCTATTTCAACAGCGAAGGAGACCCCGCCGGAGGAGACATCGGCACCCTTGGATTTACCCCCACCCCCGAACCCGCCACCATGATTCTTCTGGGTGCGGGTCTGGTCGGTCTGGCCGGTTTGGGGAGAAGGAGATTTTTCAACAGATCTTGATCGCCGACAGCGCCGACAGGGACGTTCTTAAGTAATTCAATAACTGGGATCGTCCCTGTTTTGCGTTCTCTCACGGATTGACCCGCCCCTGCGAACGCCCGGCCAAATGCTCCTTGCAATTTTCTGCGGAAAAGGTAAAGTATACCTCATTTGACCGATTCATGCAGGCTTCAATGCACTGAATTGGCCTGTTCGCCTTCAATTGGCATCGATATCACCTCACTGCTGAGCTTGATGAGATCCCTGACGTGTGAAAGGTGAGGGTGGCCATGATCCGATTGGTCGTCATGGACGGCGTTGACAGGGGAAAAACCTTCGAGTTCGAGGATGAAACCTCCTTTGTCGGCCGGTCGTTTAGAAACCACGTCATCCTCGAGGATGGGAGTGTGTCCAACCGGCACCTCAAGGTGTTTCGAATCGGTCGAAAGTGTTTTGTCGAGGACCTCAAGAGCACGAACGGCACCCACGTGAACGGCAAGAGGCTGGCCCCGGGCGAGGGCTTCGAAGTGGAAGAGGGTGACCTGATCCGCCTGGGCAGGACCGTGATGCGCATCGAGGCGCTTCCCGCACAGAGCGCCGTCGAGCGCGCGGCCGCCTCGGGGCGCGGGAAGGTTCAACGCATGCCTCCCTCCGGTGCGGCCCATGCGGATCGGCGCCAGCGCTCGAATTACGGCGCCCGGCTGGTTTGTGATGTCTCGGCGCTCATGAAGCAGTCGCTCGGCCTGCACAGCTTCTGCAGGAAGGTGCTGGAATGCATCCTGGAAAACCTTCCCCGCATCGACACGGCCGTTGTCGTGTACCTCGATCCGCTGAAACGAAAGCTGAAAAACAAGACACTCATCTTGTACTCCAGGCCGGAGCTCGAGTATCACCGGGGAAGACTGGTCAGTGAAAAGATCATCGACCAGGTCCTGGAAAGAGGCAGGCCCGTCCGGGTGGTCAATGCGGCTTCTCAACATCACGGGGACCTCGATGACCGGCCGGGGAAGAACCTCATCCGCTCCATCCTGTGTATTCCCCTGGTCAGCAACTCCGTTCTCCGGGGGACCCTCTACGTTCACTCCACGAGCTATCCCTGCGGGTTTCGGGAGGAGGACTTCCTGATCCTGGACACCGTCGGTACGCTGCTCGCTCTTGCTCTCGAGAACGCCTTGACCGACGGAGAGACAGGAAGAACGATTCCCCGGATCCGTTAGCCCCCGCCCAAGCCTTCCCTTCTTCCCCAGATGCACAGTTTTTGGGCTGGTATGCACTCCTTTCTGTGCAAAATCGCCCGTCAGGTGCTCGCCTCCTCTGTTCTCCCCACCCGAATTGAATCTCCTTCCATTGGAAAAACACAACCTGCTCATAGGAAAACAAGTAATAAATCCGGTCTAATGGATAACCTGGGCCGCCAGTCGAGCGCGTGCTCGACCCTTGGCGTTGCTGTGAGGGGCTTTCCGGCATGAATTTTGTTCCAGCAGTACGCCGTCTTTGCGGAATCCCGACTTCGTCGATCTCTCACAGCAAAGGAGTCGCCCGTTTCCATGTGCCGAACCGTCCCCAGCCTCCTGGTCTGCCTGCTTCTCCTTTGCCCGTGCTCAGCGGCCCTTTCCGGCACGGTCATCAACATGGGAACCCTGACGGTGCGGACGGTCAAGGTCACCCAAATCACCCCTTCGTT